>NZ_JSYC01000179.1:0-45814 GCF_054823965.1 Gordonia sp. GN26
CCGCCGGTTGAGCAGCCGACGAGCGGAGCGAGGGGGCGTGTCGAAGCCCTGTTCGCCGGCTTCACCCGCATCCGGCTGCTCAACATCCGGGAGATACGCACCCACCGGCTGCGTCTGTTCACCTCGCTGGCGGTGGTGATCGTCTCGTCGGCGCTGCTCATCGCGGTCCTGGGAACGTTCGGTTCGACCTCGGAGTCGGTGCGCGCGTTCAACAATGCGATCTCCGGTTCGGCCGATCTGGAGGTCGCGGCGATCGCCGACAGCGGCGTCGATCAGTCGTTGGCCGGGCAGATCCGCCGCGACGTCGACGGTGCGAAAGCCGTGGTGCCGATGATCCGCGGGTCGGTCGTCGTCGACGGGTCGGCGATCCCGCTCATCGGCTCGGACCAACGTGTCACCTCCCTGTCGGGGAGTCTGCGATCCGCGGTCCAATCGGAGAGCTCCGGGTCGATCGACTTCGACCGACTGCGCAACGGTGTCTTCGTAGGTCCGGGCCTCGGCCTCGACGTGGGGCAGAAGCTGACGGTCAACGGCATCGACGTCGAAGTGCTGGAGGTCGTCGACAACGAGCAGGCCGCCGGACTCAACAACGGCCGCTTCCTGTTCGCCTACCTCGATCTCGCGCAGCGACTCGTCGGGTTGGAAGGGCGGCTCGATTCGATCCTCATCGTCACCGAACCCGGCGTCGACGTCGGGTCGGTGCGCAAGCAGATCGAGGGGATCGTCGACGGTCGTGCGGTGGTCGTCGACCCGGACTTCCGCGCCAAACAGGCCGAGGTCGCGAGTTCGGTGACGCGTGATGCGACGCTGCTCGTCTCGCTGGTGTCGCTGGTGATCGCGGCGTTCCTGGTCTTCAACACGATGAACATGGCGGTGGCGTCGCGGCGCGGTTCCCTCGCCATGATCCGGGCGTTGGGCGCCAGACGATCCCACCTCGTCGGTGACATGCTGGGCGAGGCCGCGCTGATGGGTCTGGTCGGCGGCGTGATCGGAATCCCGCTCGGAATCCTCGCCGGCCGGGCGGTGATCGCGAGTCTGCCCGACCCACCGCCCGACACGGTGGGCACGGTCATCAACTATCACCTCCCGGGGTACGCGCCGGTGGTCGCGGTGCTCGCGTGTGTGATCGCCTGTGTCGCCGCGACATCGCTGGCCGCGCGGTCGGTGTTTTCGGTGTCGCCGGTGGAGGCGATGGCTCCCGTGGAGGTGTCCGACGCGTCGAAACGCCACGGGCCGGTCGTCGTGATCGCCGGGATTCTCGGGGTGGTGGGGCTGATCGCGTCGTGGGTGATCGTCGCGACGGTGCCCGGCCGCCCCGCGATCCTGGCCGGTGTCGTCTATCTCGTGGGCGCCCTGCTGGTGTGCTTCGCGTTGTCGAACCCGTTGACGTGGCTGGTCGTTCGGGTCGCCCGTTGGTTCCGCGGACCGGGTCAGCTCGCGTCGGTCAACACCGAGCGCGCGCCGCGTCGGGCATGGGCGACACTCATGACCGTGGCCGTCGCGATCGCGGTGGGCATGGGAACGTCGGGCGCGCTGGACAACTTGGTGTCGTCGATGTCGAAATCGCTCGACGGACTGGGCGACCCGGACTTCTACGTGTCGTCGTCCTCGGCGGCGAGCCTGCCGCTCGGTCCGATCCTGCCGCCGTCGATCCGCGGCGAGGCCGCGAAGGTGCCGGGCGTCACCGAGGTCGTCGGCGGTCAGTGGGCCGCGGTCAACATCGGCGAGAGTCGAGCGAATGTGCAGGGCCTGGAACCGGGTTCGCGTGCACCTTTCATGCGAAAGGCGACGCCGGAGTCGGTCGAGCAAGTGCTCGCCGGGAACGGCATCCTGTTGTCGAATGTGCTCGCGCGCGTGCTCGATGTGGGTGTCGGGGACACGGTGACGCTGGCGACGCCGACCGGCCCGCATGACGTCGTCGTCCGGGACACCGTCGACTACGTGTCGGTGGACTCCGGTGTCGCCGCGTTGTCGCAGAAACAGCTGGGGGAGTGGTTCGGACGCGAGGGCGACACCTACCTGCAGGTGATCACCGCACCCGACGCCGACCCCGAGCAGGTGCAGAAGTCGCTCGAAGCGCTGGTCGCGGAGGTTCCGACCACCGGCAACAAACCCATCAGCGTCTACACCGGTGCGGAAGCGCTCGCCGCCACGCAGGCGACCGTCCAGCAGGCGGGTTCGTTCACGGTGGCCATCCAGTGGATCGTCGCCGGCGCCGCGGCCATCGCGCTGCTGAACACCCTGCTGCTGTCGGTGATCGAGCGCCGTCGTGAGTTGGGTGTGCTCCGTGCGATGGGAGCGTCCCGAAAGTTCATCTCGCGCATGGTGCTTGCCGAGGCCGCCGCGGTCGCCGTCGTCGGCGCCCTGGTCGGGGTGATCCTCGGCGCGATGATGCACCTGCTGAGCGACCGAATCCTCAGCGTCACAACATCCTTGACCGTGATCTATTCGCCGCGGCCATCGGCGGCGATGTTCGTCGCGATCGCGGTGGCGTTGTGCCTGGTGGGCGCGTTCCTGCCGGCTGTGCGCGCAGCGCGGATGAACATCAGCGAGTCGATCCTGAACGAGTAGCCGCAGGCGGCCCAATTTTTTCTCGAGGCAGTTTGATCCGGTCGGCGGATCAAACTGCCTCGACTTTTTTCTCAGATGGGGGCGGGCGTCGACCGGTCCTGTCAATAATTCTTGACAACGTGGCGATGTCAACATAACCTGACAACATGCACGACGACCAAAAGACCGAAAAGCCGGACGACGCCCAGGGTGCTGACCTCGCAGGAGATGCCGCGAGCAGCGACCCAGCGAAGGGCCTGGCAGCGGTTCGGGCGCTGCGCACGCTGGCCGACCGACTCGAAGAAGTGCAGGTCGCCAACGCTCGCGCCAATGGCTGGAGCTGGCAATCGATCGCAGAAGTACTGCAGATCAGCCGGCAGGCCGTGCATCAGAAGCACTCACAACGTGAGGTCCGCGAGGGCGGACCCGAAGGAGACAAAGATGTTTGAACGAATCACTCGTGATGACAAGATGCTGCTGGCCTTCGCCACGCAGGAGGCCGCCGACCTCGGACATCGGCAACTGGGCAACGATCATCTGATCCTGGGCATGCTCTGCAACGCCCGGAGCCCGCTGTTCTCGATCCTGGCCGATCAGGGGCTGACCCTCGCCACGGCGCGAGAAGTGGTGCGCAAGTACCACGACGAGCATGCCGACCAGGCCGACGCGGCCGACACCGACGACGAGTCGGCAGCCCGGCGTTACGAGGAGGACCGAGAAGCTCTGCGGGGCATCGGGATCGACCTCGACAAGGTGCGGGAAGCCGTCCGCGGGCGCTTCGGTGAGGACCTGTCCGACGGCTGGGGCGAACGCCCCGGACGTGGGCCGGGCCGACGCGGAGGTCCCGACGGGGGTCGTGGACGCGGCCGAGGACGTCGGCACGGACACGGTCACGGACCGCACCGTGCTCGCGGACCCCGCCCCGATTGCGGGCCGGAAGGTTTCGGCCCGGGATTCGGTCCCGAGGGCCCGGGTGGCTTCGGCCCCGGCGGTTTCGGGCCCGGACCGTTCGGTCCCGGCGGACCCTTCGGCCCCGGTGGCGAGGGCCCCTGGGAGCCGGGTCGTGGTCGTCGGGGTCCGCGCGGACGGGGTAACCGTCCTCGGTTCGCCCCGGACACCCGCGCGGTGTTCGCCCGAGCAGTCGAGATCGCACGCGAACGCGGCGACCGGCGGCTACGCGCCGAGTACCTGCTGCTCGGCATCCTCGACGCCGCCGACGACGCGTCGAAGACCCTGATCGAATCGGCCACCACCGCAGATGAACTCAAGGCCGCCGTCTGGGCGAGCCTGCCCGAGGTCGACGCCGAGGTGTGAACCCACAAATGACGACCCCGCCCCCGGAATCCGATTCCGGGGGCGGGGTTGTCGTCATTTCTAAGAGGTCAGCGTCAACGCGACCGCGGTGACGACCGCCCATGCGAGCATCGCCTTGCCGGTCGTCCCGATCGACGGGATGAGCGCCGGCCCCTGCGCCCCGGTGCGGACCGGCGTGTACGCCTGCCACAGCAGCGGGAAGGTCAACAGCCCGACGAGTGCCCACGGGGTCGCGAAGGCCAGCGCCACGCTCATCACGAGCGGGGTCATGAGCAGGACAGCGAACAGGATTCGGGTGCGGGCGTCGCCGAGTCGAACGGCGAGGGTGATCTTGCCGCTCTCGGTATCGGTGGGGATGTCGCGCAGGTTGTTGACGACCAGCACGCTGCACGAGACGGCGCCCACGCCCACGGCACAGGCGAGGCCGACCAGGTCGATGCGGTCCGACACCACGAACTGGGTACCGAGTACCGCGACCAGTCCGAAGAACACGAACACCGCGACCTCGCCCCAGCCCGCATAACCGTAGGGCCGCTTGCCGCCGGTGTAGAACCAGGCACCCGCGATGCAGACCGCGCCCACCACGACCAGCCACCAGGCGGTGGCGATCGCCAGCACGAGACCGCACACCGCGCCGATGCCGAAGCAGATGAATGCTGCCGCCTTCACCGAACCCGGCGACGCCACGCCCGAGCCGACGAGGCGCAGCGGGCCGACACGGTCATCGTCGGTGCCGCGCACACCGTCGGAGTAGTCGTTCGCGAAGTTCACGCCGATGATGAATGCCATCGCCACGGCCAGCGCGAGCACGGCCTTCCACCACGAGATCCCGCCGTGATGAAGCGCCGCTCCGACGCCGGCCACGACGGGCGCCACGGCGTTGGGGAGAGTCCTCGGGCGTGCGCCCTGAATCCACTGCGATGCGGTTGCCACGGATCGATCCTGCCACGCCGCCGGATAGCGGCCGACCGCCCCTGCAGATGTCGCGCATCGTTGCGCCGTGCGGCACGATCCGCGACATCTACACGCGGACACAATCGGCCGGAACCGCACCTACCTGCGAATACGTCTAATCGAAGTGCGTACCCTACCCAAGCTGCGCGCCCTCGCCCTCGAACACGACGGTGTCATCACCGCCGCCGACGCACGTGAGCACGGACTCGATCGCTCGGCGGTGCGGCGACGAGTGACCGCAGGTGAATGGGTCGCGGTCCGCCCTCGGCTGTATCGGCTGGCGGATCACCCCGTCACCGCCCGCACCACCGCCCGCATCGCAACACTGTCGGTCGGGCCGTCGTCGATCCTGTCGGGACTGGCGGCGGCCTGGTGGCACGGCATCGTCGACGACCCGCCCGAGACGATCACCGTCACCGCTCCCCGCGGACGGCACGGCCCACCGATCAAGGGCGTACGGATACTCAACCGGTCCCTCGACGACGCCGATGTCCTCATCCGAGGGGACCTGCGGGTCACCGGGATTGCGTTGTCCGCGCTCGAAGGAGCTGTCGAACAGGGGGCCGGGGTGATCGACTCGGCGCTGCAACAGCGTCGGATCAGCGTCGAACGACTGGAAGAGGCGTACCGGCGCCGGCACCGCTGTGTCGGCGCGGCGGAGATGGGTCCGATGATCGAGTTGCTGAAGTCGGGTGCACGGTCGGCCGCGGAGCGTCTCGCGGTGACGATCCTTGACGACGCGGCGATCGGTGGCTGGGTCGCCAACCATCCCAGCTGCGGGTACGAGATCGACCTCGCGTTCACCGCGCAGATGGTGGCGGTGGAACTCGACGGCTTCGCCTTCCATCGGGACGCCGACACGTTCCAGAGCGACCGCACCCGACGGAACGCACTGATCGCGGCCGGCTGGACGGTTCTCAACTTCACCTGGACCGACCTGACGGAGAGGGCCGGCTACGTCACGTCGACGATCCGTCAAGCGATCAGCGTCGCCGCCTGAAACCAGATGTCGCGAAACGTGTTGTGGTCCGACACGATCCGCGACATCTACGAAGAGAAGCGTCGACGCAGCTCGCGGCGGTCGGGCTTACCCGGGCCCCGCAGCGGCATTTCGTCGATCTCGAGAACCTCGCGCGGCGCCGCATACCGGCCGAGGCGCTCGGCGACCGAACCTCGAATCCGGTTGGCGTCGAGCTGTTCTCCGCGTCGTGCGACGACGACTGCGACGACCTTCTCGCCGAGCCGGTCGTCGGGAAGTCCGACGACGACACATTCGGCGACCGCCGGGTCCTCGACGACGACCGCCTCGACCACCTGCGGCACGACGGTGAGCCCGCCGGTGGAGATCGCCTCGTCGGCGCGGCCGACGATCGACAGCACACCGTTGGCGTCGAGGTGGCCGAGGTCGTCGGTGCGGAACCAGCCGGCCTCGGCGAAAGCGGGATGATCGGGAAGGTTGCGGTACCCGTGTGCCACAATCGGGCCGCCGAGGACGACGCGTCCCACACCGTCCGGCGACGGCTCGTCGATGCGGATGGAGACGCCGTCGAGCGGGATGCCGTCGTAGACACAACCGCCGGCGGTCTCGCTCATCCCGTAGGTGCGGACGATGGGGAGCCCCTCGTCGACGGCCCGGCGCAACAGGGGAGCAGGGGTCGCCGCACCGCCGACGAGGAGTCCGTCGGCGGCTCGCAACGCGGTGGTCGCGCGCGGGGAGTCGAGGACCTTGATCAGCTGCGTCGGTACGAGTGACGTGTAGCGCCGGGGCCCGTCCAACCGGTCGAGCGCGTCGGCGAACTCGTCGGCGTCGAAGCCGGCGGCCAGATCGAGGACGGTGGGGGTGTGTCCGGATGCGAAGGCCCGCAACAGGACCTGGAGGCCGGCGATGTGATGCGGAGCGAGAGCCAGGAGCCAGTTACCGGGTCCGCCGAGGCGTTCCGCGGTGGCCCGCGCCGATGCGGTCAGCGTCGACGGGGTGTGTTGCGCACCTTTCGGGACGCCGGTCGAACCCGACGTGGAGACCACGAGCGAGACCTCGTCGGCGATCGGCTCACCCACCGACAGCGCCTCGGTCAGAAGTGCTGTCTCACGGGCGTCGTCGGGGGTGGGGACGACCGCGATCGAACCGTCGAGCACGGCGAGCAGCTCGTCGCGTCGGTCCACGACCTCCGGCCGAGTGGGAAGGGACAGAGCACGCAGTGTTCTCAGGACTCGGCCCGATTCGCGTCGTTCGGGTCGGGGCCGTCGAACGGCCAGCCCGACGATTCCAGGTGACGACGCACGCGGGCGATGTCGTCCTCGTGCGGCAGCTCACGGGTGACCTTGGTGATGGCCACGGCCGCGTCGATCTGCGAGATCGGCTCGGGAGGCGGCGGCGACTGGCGGATCAGCCGCGACGACACCTCCTGCACCTCGTCCTCGCTGAGCTGACGGCGCAGGAGGGCGACGAGTGGGATGTAGTCGCCCTGCGGCACGCCGTCGGGATATCCGGTGCGCAGCCATTCGATGATGCGGTAGAGCAACTGTGGGCGGTCCACTCCTCACCCCCTTTCTTTGACGGGACGCAGGTGCGTCCGGCGTGGTGCGGTCACGCTGATGCGTAGCCACTCAGCGTGATTGTAGGTTTCGATACGACGCCGCCGGTCCTTGGTGTCTGCGGGGCGCGAGATCAGGCCCGGCTGGACACCAGTGGCCAGCCGACCGCGGCGAGACGTCCGGCGACCTGGTTGACCTCCTCGGCCGTCGGGGGTTCGCTGGTGACCCGCTTGATGGCGTCGCGGATCTGCTGCTCGGTCACCGGTTCCCGGGGGCCGTACTCCTTGACCAGTTGCATCGCGACGGCGGTGACCTGCTCGTCGGTCAGGACACGCGTGAGAAGCGCCATCAGGGGCGGGAAGTCGGTGCGCGAGACACCTTGGGGGTAGCCCTTGCGAATCCAGTTGATCACGGATTCGAAGAGCGGCGTTTCACTGCTCATGGTTGATCGCGTCTCCGGCTCTTACCTATCTGGAACAGCTGTTTACCCAGGTAGGGGTCACTTGTAACCAAACGGGAAGAGCTTGATGCCGGTGTGGAAGTAGAGGGTCTGTCGGGTGATCCACAGGATCGCGGTGATGATGACCAGTGCGACGACGGCGAAGATCGCGTAGCTCAGCACGCGCATCACCGGGTTGCCCTTGACGACCGAACCGTCGACGATCTCGTCGGCACCCTGCTCGTGCACCCGGAGGCCGACCGCGAACAGTGCGGGGAGACCGGCGCCGAAGATCAGGCCGACGACCAGCACCTTGGCGATCGCTTCGACGATGTCCATCTCAGCTGGGTCCTCTCGTGTGCTCGTGTTGTGGTCGGCTCGTGACGATCAGACGGACCGTGCGGTGTCCGGGGTGGCCCCGGCATCGGTCGGCAGCACCGAACCGGTGGTGTCGTCCCACTCGTCGTTGACGTTGCCGGCGTCGATCTTGTTCTGCTGTGCGCGCCGGTACATGTACGTCGACGCCGCGACGAGGAGGCCGAAGATCGCCACTGCGCCTGCGACGTTGCCGAGTAGGTGGGCGATGTAGAACGACGCCGCGCCGACGAGTCCGGCGGCGGGGAGAGTGGTGAGCCACGCCACGGCCATTCGGCCGGCGACACCCCAGCGAACCTGTGCGCCGCGCTTGCCGACGCCGGAGCCGAGGATCGAACCGGTGGCGACCTGCGTGGTGGACAGCGCCATCCCGGCTGCGCTGGAGGTGAGGATGATCGCCGCGGACGAGGCCTCGGCGGCCATACCCTGCGGAGAGCTGATCTCCACCAGGCCTTTGCCGAGGGTGCGGATGATTCGCCAGCCGCCCAGGTAGGTGCCTACCGCGATGGCGGCGGCACAGCTCGCGACGATCCACAGGGGGAGTCCGTGACTGACGGTCGAGGCGTCGAGATGGCCGGTGACGATCAGGGCCATCGCGATGACGCCCATGGTCTTCTGTGCGTCGCCGGTGCCGTGGGCGAGCGAGACCAGTGAGGCGCTGGCGATCTGGCCGTATCGGAAACCCTGTTCCTTGCGGCTCTCGGCGAGGTGACGGGTGATCGTGAAGACGAGCCAGGTTCCGCAGGCGGCGACGACGCAGGCGATCACCGGGGCGAGGAGCGCGGGCACGATGATCTTGCCGAACACCCCGTGCCAGTTCACGCCGGAGAGTCCGATGGCGGCGATCCCGGAACCGATGAGCCCGCCGAACAAGGCGTGCGAGGAACTCGACGGCAGGCCGAAGAGCCAGGTGAAGAGGTTCCAGAGGATGCCGCCGATGAGTCCGGCGAAGATGATCAGCAATGCGGTCGTCGGGGTGATGCCTGCGACGATCTCGCCGGCGTCGGCGCCGGAGGTCTGCTGGATGTTCAGGACTTCTTTGGTGATGGTGGCGGCGACTTCAACAGAGAGGAATGCGCCGACGAGGTTGAGGATGGCGGAGAGCCCGACCGCGACTTTCGGTTTCAGAGCGCCGGTGGCGATCGACGTTGCCATGGCGTTGCCGGTGTCGTGGAAGCCGTTGGTGAAATCGAAGCCGAGGGCCGTGATCACCAACAGCACCAGGATCAGCATTTCGCCGCTCATGGTTTTCATGATGAGGGCTGGGCTTCGAATTTCCTAAACGTCTCGGCACGGTTTCGTGGGATTTGCTCGTCTCTTCGGCGTGTCGCACACGTTTTCGCAGTTCAGGGCCGGTGTGTCATCCGTCGCTTTCCGGGGCGATCGAACGCTCGGCCAACCATGGTGAAACCGACGGTCGCTGTGGAAGAATCCGACGCCATGACATCGATGAAGCTGGGCATGCCGATCAACTACGCGGGCGACTTCCGCGAGACCATCAACAACCTCGCCGACTTCGAGGCTGCGGGTGTCGAGCGGATCGCGGTGCCGGAGGCCTACAGCTTCGACGCGGTCTCCCAGCTCGGCTTCATCGCCGCGAAGACCGAGAAGATGGAACTGCAGACCGCGATCCTGCCCATGTACTCGCGCACCCCCACCAACCTCGCGATGACCGCCGCCGGTCTGGACTACATCAGCGGCGGCCGTGCGGTGCTCGGCATCGGGGCTTCGGGACCGCAGGTCATCGAGGGCTTCCACGGCGTCAAGTACGACTACCCGTTGGGCCGCGCCCGTGAGCACGCGGAGATCTGCCGTATGGTCTGGCGCCGCGAGAAGCTGAACTACCAGGGCAAGCACTACACCCTCCCGCTCGACGAGGAGCACGGCGGTTCGGGACTCGGCAAGTCGCTGAAGATCATCAACCACCCGGTCCGCGACAACATCCCGCTGCTGCTGGCCGCCATCGGCCCCAAGAACATCGAGCTGGCCGCGGAGATGTTCGACGAGCTGCAGCCGATCCTGTTCCACCCGGAGCAGATCGACGCCGCCTTCGGTGAGTCCCTGGCCGCCGGTAAGGCCAAGCGCGACCCGTCGCTCGGCGAGCTGGGCATCGTGGTGCAGGCGACCGCGCGGGTCTCCGACGACGCCGAGCAGATCAACAACGCCAAAGAACTCGTCCGTCACCACGCCGCGCTGTACATCGGCGGCATGGGTGCCCGCGGCAAGAACTTCTACAACCAGCTCGCCATCCGGTACGGATACGTCGAGGAGGCGAAGCTCATCCAGGACCTCTACCTCGACGGCAAAAAGGTCGAGGCCGCCGCGGCGGTTCCCGAGGACCTCGTGAATGCCATGTCGCTGATCGGTTCCAAGTCGGAGGTCGCCGAGCGCGTCGCCGCGTTCCGTGCGGCGGGCGTCACCTGCATCTTGGCCTCGCCCACCGCGCCGACCCACTCTGAGCGGGTGGCCGAGGTCGAGGCGCTGCGCGACATCTTCAACGGCTGATCGCCTCTTCCCGCGGGGGATCTCAGTCAACCCGGTACGGCGGCCTTTCCGAGGCCGCCGTACCGGTATGCATGGACCGCACCCCGGCGACAGGGGTGACGGGTTGCGCGGGTATCCGCAGAGTCTCCGGTGGGGGTCTCCAATTCTGTTGCGCGCCAGGCTGATACGTCCACACCGTAGGCGCGGTCGTCACAAACCTTGCGTGTGAGCGCGGTGGGCGTCGCATATCGCGATCGGGTGCATCCGCAGATGGTGAATCAGTCGAACGAGCGAGCTTTTTCTGCTCGACGCCGACCTGGTGCGAAAAGAGGGTGCCCCTATTCTCGAGGCGAATGCGAATCGCCGGGGCGGCGCATTCCGCACCGCGCGGTGGAATCGCTCTCGAGTCGGGGGCCCGTTCCGGTTGACCATTGAGACGTCGACCAGGTCGGTGTCCTTCGAGCGGATGACAGGCTTATGCCCGAGTTTCGCATCAGTTCGCGGCGAATCCGAGAAAGTGAATTCGGGGAGGCCGTGAATTCCCTTCCCGTTGCCCACCTGATTGCCGGCGGGGCGATTCGAGGGCATTCACGGGCCGCCCATTCGATAGCCGGTGCCCCCGAGTTGTGGGGCTCCGACCCGTCCCATAGTCTCTTGGTATCCGCGCGGCGCTGAACGGTATTCGCGCAGCACACGCCGGTGTGACAGTCGTCATAAAAGGCGGTCGTACGCTCGGACGATGCCACCGGCGGCAGCGATCGGCGACGATGTCCCGGGGTCAGCGGCTGCTGGAGAAAACGGTGCCGACGGAATCCGATGTGCCGCGTGGATGCGGCCGGTTCTGGCGTACAGGTGACAGCAGTCGGACGTGACGAGGACGGCGCATGGTGAGTGGTGAGGCAGGGCGTTGAATTCCACCGTGTCGAATTCCGGCAAGTCGAATCCGCCGGCGGAGAATCCGATGTCGGCGGGAGTTCATCCCGAAGAATCCGATCACGCCGTTTCTTTCTCGCGCCTTGCCTCCCCTTTCGGGAAATCGGGTCCCGCTGATTTGTTGTCGCGGATTCGTGAGTGCGGAAATTCGGTGGCGGGGACGCACCGTCGGTCGGGGGGATCAGACGGTCGGCACGCCACATGAGCTCGTGGTCCCACGGACCGGGTGAGCGCCTGGCGGGTCGACCATGAGTCACCCGATCCCGCCTCCCGGGACTCCCGCTGCCGGAACCGCTCGACGGTTCCGGCTCAACGCCGCGCAGCGCGCCCTGTGGTTCACGCAGCAGGCAGCGCCCGAGGTGCCGATCAACATCGCGCAATACGTCGAGATCGACGGGCCGATCGACGTCGAACTCTTCCTCCGGGTGACGAGCGAGGTGGTGCGTCGGGCCCAGTTCACGCAGATCCGTTTCGAGGACACCGACGACGGACTGGTGGGCGTCTACGATCCCTCGCTGCATTACTGGGCCGACGTCATCGATCTCCGGGATCGCCCCGACCCACACGCGGCCGCCGAGGCGATCATGCGCGAGGACTGCGCCCGGCCACTGGATCCGCGCGTCGACCGCACCGCGCGCGGCTGCCTGTTCCGGCTCGGGGACGAGAAGTTCTACGTCTACAACCGCGGGCATCACATGCTCTCCGACGGTGTGGGTGGCAAGGACCGCATGGTCGAGGCCCTCGCGGCGTACCACGCCGCGGTCACCGGGAACGCGCTCCCGCCCGCCAAACCGGTGGATCTCGATCTGCCCGCACGTGCCGACGACGAGTATCGCGCGTCGCGACGTTTCGAGACAGACCGTGCCCACTGGCGACAGGCCATGGCCGGGGTGGGAATCCCCGCGTCCCTAGCGCATCGGCGCGGAGAACCCGAAGCCGTCTCGCGGCGAGTCGTCGCACCGGTGGACACCGGCACGATGGACCTTCTCCGGCGCGCGGCCGAAGAGCGTTCGACGATCCTGCCGAACATCATCGTCGCCGCGTTCTCGGCCTACCTGGCCCGGGCCGCCGCAGACGGCGACGAGGTGATCTTCCAGTTCCCGGTCGCCGCCCGAACCACCGCGGCGCTCCGCTCGACCCCGATGCCGGTCGCCAACGTCGTTCCTCTGCGCACCGGCGTGGCGGGAGGGGCGTCGGTCACCGAGGCGCTGACCACCACGCAGACGGCGCTTCTCGGCGCGCTGCGACACCAGCGCTACCGCGGCGAGGACATCTGGGCCGACGTCGCCGCCGACGAGACCAGCGGGCGAGTGCGCCGGACCGCGGCACAGGAACGTTCGGGACCGATGCTCAATCTGATGCTCTTCCAACGGGAATTCCCCTGCGGCGAGGCGCGCGGCACCTTCCACGTCGTCACGGTCGGTCCGGCCGAGGACCTGTCGGTCAACATCTTCCCGGTCGCCGGCGAGCAGCGGGACTCGGTGCTCATGGTCGGGGTCGAGGCCAACCCGAACCGATACGACGACGCCGAGGTCGCCGAGCATCATCGACAGTTCCTCGCGATGCTGCGGACGTTCGCCGACGCGCTGCTACACGCTCCGGACACCCGCATCGACGATCTCCCGCTGGCGAATCCGGTTGCCGTGGTCAACGGCCCGGCCGTGACGTCCCGTCCGGAGACGGTCCCCGAGGCGCTCGCGTCAGCGGTTGCGCGCCATGCACATTCGCCGGTCATCGACGGGTCGCGTGTCCCTGAACTCTCGTTCGGAGCATTGCACCGGCGCGCCCTCGACCTCGCCGCGCGGCTCCGTACCGCCGGTGCGGTTCCCGGCACGACGGTGGCCGTTTCGCTGCCGCCGGGCGCAGACCTGCTCATCGCGTGGTGGGCGGTCGCGGTGAGCGGGGCGGCCATCCTGCTGCTCGACCCGCACACTCCAGGAGACGGCTTCTCGGACCTGATGGAGACCACGCGTCCGGTCCTCGTCATCGCCGGGCCCGAGGGCGCGGCCGCGTCGATTCCCGGTCCGCGTGTTCTGACCCTCGCCGAACTGGACCACCTGGAGGCGTCCGCGGTGCCGGCGCCCCGTCCCGCACCGGGTGACATCGCCTGCCGTCTCGCGATCACCGACAACGGCTCCGGCCCGGGTACACTCGCGGTGCCCCAGCGCGCGTTCGCCGCTCTGCTCGCGAATGGCGTGTTCGACGCTGCGGCAACCGATCTCGAGTACGGCCGTTTGTTCTTCGGTGCGCCCGCGGCGTCCTCGGCGGCCCATCTGGAGATCATCGCCGCGGCCGCGCACGGCCTCCGGCTCGTGGTGCCCGGCCCCGGCACCGCAGCCGTCACGCATGTGATCGCCACACCGGGAGATGTACCCGGACTCGGAGCGCAGGGGCCGATGACCTCGCTCCTGGTCGCCGGCGGGGACATCGCACCGGCGGCGCTGGTCCGTCTCGCCTTCGGTCGCGAGGTGTCCGCGCCGTACTGCCCGCGCGGTGCATTCGGCCCGGTGACGTCGAGCCGCCGGATCGGCCGCGACGCAGCCGTCGATCACCGACTGCCCAGTGGCGCTCCGCGTCCGGCCACCGGGATCGCGATCCTGGACAGGCTGCTACGGCCGGTCCCGGTGGGGGTCGCGGGTGACGTCTACGTCAGCGGGCCGCAGGTGGCGACGTCCATCGCCGGCGACCCGGTCCGTACCGCATCGGCCTTCGTGGCGTGTCCCTGGGAGCCGGGCGTCACCATGCTCCACACCGGGGATCGCGGCCACTTCGACCCGGGCACGGGCATGCTGGTCGTCGACCACCACGCCGAGGACGTCGTCACCCTCGACGGTGTCCGCATCGATCTCGCGGCGCTCGACCGCGCGGCGGGGCAGGTTCCCGGCGTCGGGTACGCGGTGTCGGTGGTGGCCGAGAACGCCCTCGACATCGGCATCGTGTGCGACGCCGCCGATCCGGACCGCTCACGGGTTCGGGCCGCGGTCCGCCGGCGCGTCGACGAGGAGGTGCCGGCCTCGACCCGGCCCCGCCGCGTCGTGATCCTCGACGAGCTGCCCACGGACGCAACCGGAAACCTCGACCGGCGGGCGGCGGCGCGGCGGATCGCCGCGACACCCGAGGTGGAGACCCGCCACCGGGCGCCGGCGACCCCCACCGAGGTGGCGGTTGCCGAAGCGGTGACCGAGATACTCGGGGTCGGGAATCCGTCGATGGACGATGAGCTCGTCCGATTGGGCGCCACCTCACTGGGATTCATGCAACTCGCGACCCACCTCGGGAGCACTCTGCGCGTGGTCGTCGACATGCGCGAGCTGGCGACGGTGACGACGCTCGCCGAACTCGCGTCGGTCATCGAGGCCGCCTCCCCGAGACGGATGACGTCCACCGACGGTGCCATCTCCTATCGCCCGACCCGCGCCCAGCAGGAGATCTGGCTGCTGAACCGGGCGGCCCCACGCGCGACCGTCTATCACCTGCCGGTGCGGCTCACACTCGCCGAGCAGATCACCGCCGACGCGGCCCGGTGGGCGTTGATCGACGCGGCCATCCGGCACGAGGCCTTGCGGACCGTCTACCCGGAGGTCGACGGGGAACCCGTCGCGCAGGTACGCGGCACGGCCGAATCAGCTGCTGCCGCACCGATCACCAGTGCCACCCTGGACACCGCGGGTGTCGATCTCGCGGTGTCCGCTCCGTTCGACCTGCGGACCGAGGTCCCGTGGCGGGCGGTGCTCGACGAGACTCGAGAGGCCGTCGAGCTGGTCCTCGTCGCCCACCACATCGCCGTCGACGAGTGGTCGTTGCACATCGTGCTGGAAGATTTCGCGCACGCGGTGCGCGCACGGGCAGCCGGCGCGGAGCCCGTCTGGGAGACCGAGCCGGTCGCCTTCAGCGCGGTCCTGGACGCGCGAGCCGCGGGTACCTCGACGACAACCGCTGCAGCGGAGGTCTTCTGGACCCGGTACCTGAGAGACGCGCCCGAGCGTATCGCCCTGCCCGAACCCGCGGTGAGCGATCCGGCGGGCCCCGGGCTCACCGCCGGGCCGGCGGTCCACGAGAGTCGACGGATCGACCGGGCGGCCACGGAAGCCGTGTCCGCGCAGGCTCGTGAGTCCGGTACCACCGTCAACACGCTGCTGTGCGTGGCGCTCTCGGCGGTGCTCGCCGAGTACACCGACTCCGACGACGTCGTGATGTCGATGCCGGTGTCGGGCCGCTTCACCAGCGAGGAACTCCGCCCGGTCGGCATGTTCGTCGAGACGGTGCCGGTGCGCGTGACCGGTGTCCGCGAGGCGGCTGTCGCCGACGCACTCACGGTCGCCGGGAGAGACCTCGGCACCGCTGTCTCGCTGGCGGACTCCGGTCCGACCGGGTTGTCGGACGTCATCTTCGCCTACCACGCGTCGGCGCCCGATCTCATCGCGTCGACGGTGTTCGCCGGCGGCGAGACGCTGCGGACCCCCGACGCGCGAACCGCGTTGGAATTCACCGTGATCGACGACGGGAACGGGTTGTCGGTCACCTTGACGGTCGCCGAGCGGCGTGTGGACGTGGTGGCGGCCCGTCGAATCCTCGACCGGTTCGTCGAGGCCGTGGCCGCCCTGGGGTACGCGGCGCCGGAACAGACCGTCGCCGACTGCCTGTCGCCGGGAACGGTCACCGAACCGGGCACTCGCCGGACCGACTGCATCGATCCCATACCGGCGCTGCTGGAGCACGCCGACGCGCATCCCGAGGCGCCGGCGGTCCACGACGGCGACAAGACACTCGACTACCGAACCCTCGTCGACCGGGCCCGCGCACTCGCCACGCGTCTGGAGGCCTCCGGCGTGCGTCCCGGCGACCGCGTGGCCCTGCTCATGGATCGTCGCGCCGACACCGTGGTCGCGATCGTCGCGACCCTCCTGGCCGACGCGGTCTACGTCCCGATCGACCCGGACCTCCCGCCGGCGCGTATCGATCTGATCATGGCAGGGACCGCCCCGGCCGCGATCGTCGACAGCCGGCTCGAGGTGTCGGACGGTCCCGGTCGTCAGCGCGCACAGCCGATCCCGGGTGCCGCCTACGTCATCCACACTTCCGGTTCCACCGGGATGCCGAAGGCCGTGGTGGTGACCCGGCAGAACCTGGCCGCGCTGATGGGGGCGGGACTCGACGTCATCGACGCCTCCCCGCGAGACGTCTGGGCCTGGGTGCACTCGTATGCCTTCGACTTCTCGGTGTGGGAGATCCTCGGCGCGTTCGCCTCTGGCGGCAGCGTCGTCGTGGTGGACCGGCCGACGGTCCGGGACCCGCGGGCACTCGCCGAGACGATCGAACGGTACGGGATCACGATCCTCTCGCAGACCCCGACCGCATTCAGCGGGATCGTCGATCTCACAGGTACTCCCGTGCCACCGGCACTTCCGTCCCTGCGGGCCGTCGTCTTCGGGGGTGAGACCCTCGCGCCGAACACGTTGCGCGCGTGGGCTACCGACCACCGCGGCACCCGACTGGTCAACATGTACGGAATCACCGAGACGACTGTCGTCCTGACGGCGGCCGAGGTCGGCCCGAATGACGAACGCAGCATCGTCGGCACCCCGTTCGACGGCGTCGGGTGGATGGTCCTGGACCGGCGCCTACGACCGGTGCCGACCGGTGCGGCCGGCGAGCTGTACCTCGTCGGAGAACAGGTCGCACTCGGCTACCTCAACGCTCCCGGCCTCACCGCGACGCGGTTCGTCGCCGACCCCTCGGGGAGCGGCCGGCGGATGTACCGCACCGGCGACCGCGTCCGCGAGGTCGCACCCGGCCGCCTGGCCTACCTCGGTCGCAACGACGACCAGGTCCAGATCCGCGGTCACCGGGTCGAACTCGGCGAGATCGTCTCGACCCTGCGTGCCGTTCCCGGCGTGGGCGACGCACGCGTCCTGGTACGACCGGGTCGCCGGGCCGGCGATGAACAGTTGCTGGCCTTCGTGACCGAGGACGGCCTCGCCGACTTCGACGTCCTCGACGACCTCGACGAGGCGACGATCCTGGCCGCCTGCGCCGCCCGTCTACCGGGGCACGCCATGCCGGCCCGCGTCGTGATCGTCGACGGTTGGCCGATGACCCGGACCGGAAAGATCGACCGCGACAAACTCTTCGCGACCATCACCGACACCGCCCCACCGGTCGGACGGGTCCTCGGTCCGGTCGAGGAGACCGTGGCGTCGGCGATCCGCGCGGTCGTCGGAGAAGACGCCGGTCATCTCGGCGCCGACACGAACTTCTTCGCAGCCGGAGGCACCTCGCTCTCGGCGGCACGCCTGGCCGCCACCCTCGCCGGGATGGGTTACCGGGTGGAGGTGGCCGACGTCTTCGAGAATCCGACCGTCGCCGAACTGGCGGCGCGGATCGCCGCTCCGCGAACCCCGCCCCTTCCGTCGCGGGCGCCCCTCCTCGCCGACGACATCGAGATCCCCGCCGATCTGCCGCTCACACCGGAACAGATGGACGTGTGGTTGCGGTGGCGGACCGAGCCCGAGTTCACCGGTTACCTCCTGCCGGTGGCCCTGCCGATCGACGCGCGCCCCGTCGATGTGCGACGCGCCCTGACCGCGATCGTGACCCGACACGATGCTCTGAGCACCGGATTCCCCCTGCGAGACGGGGTTCCGGTGCAACATCGATGGGACGACGCCGACGTCCTCGACCACCTGGAACGGGAACTCGGTATCGGAACCGACCTGACACCGGACGTGACTTCCGTCCTCGCCTCGATGGCCACGCCGATCGACCTCGCCGCCTCGCTTCCGTGGCGAGTCCGGATCGTCGAGATCGGTGGCACCACCTGGCTTCTCGGGGTGATCCACCACATCGCCGCCGACGGGGAATCCTTCGCGATCCTGGCCGGTGAACTCGACACGGCCCTCGCCGGTGCGCCGCTGTCCACGAGCGGAACCGACTATCGGCGGTACTCCATGTGGCGCGCCGAGACGCTCGATGCGAGGCGCGCGGAACTCACCGCGTTCTGGCGGGACGCGTTCACCCGACCGGTCGAGCAGCTGCGCCTACCCGAGATGAACCTGCAGGCGAATTCCGTTGCCCCGGCGGGGGAGACGATCGTGCACCGCGCGCAGGGCCGCCTGGATGCGGCCGTCACCGCATCGCTCGACGCACTGACCGTGGCGCGGTCGACGACCCCGTTCATCGCCACCCACACCGCGCTGGCCGCGGTCCTGGCGAGGCAGTCGGGTGCCGCGGTGGTGACCGTCGGCACCGCGCTGTCCGGCCGCCTCGACCCGGGACTCGTCGCCGTGCCCGGCTTGTTCGCGCGTGCGGTGCCGCTGCACACCCCGATCGACCCGGAACTCTCCTTCGACGACCTGCTGGCCCGGGTGACCTCGGTGGACCTGGGCGCCTTCGCCCACGCCGATCTGCCCCTCACCGAGATCGCCGAGATCGCCGACCCCGGTCGCGCCGGCGCCGGAACCCCGCTGTTCGAGGTGTCCTTCGGCGCGGTGCCGGATGCGATCGTCGAATGGGCGGAAGCCGAGTTCCCGTCCGGTGCGTCCGGTGACGCGGCGTCGGGCGTCCTGGGGACACCGCTGTTCGGCATCGACGTCTCGATGTACCGGCACGACGGGGCACTGCACGTGACGATGTCGTGCACCGAGGCGGTCGCCACCGCGGGCCGCCTGAAAGCGTTGTGCGACCTCGTCGTCGACACCCTGCGACGCGGCGTGTTGGCCCCCGACGAGCCGGTTCTCACCCTGATGAGCCCGGCGGACGAAGAGGCGATCAACCCGGAGTTCGGACCGGAGACCTTCGACGCGCTGTTCACCTCGAACGACGCCGCAACCTCGTCTGATGTTGCGATCGTCGATTCTCGCCACCGCGTACCGGGATTCGGCACCGAGATCTCCGCTCACGACGTAGATCGACTGTCGACCCATCTGGCGCGCGTACTGATCGCACGGGGTGTCGGTGCGGGCGACGTCGTCGTCGAACTGCTCCCGAGGTCGGTGTTCGGGGTGATCGCGACCGCCGCGATCGCCCGCGCGGGTGCGGCTTTCGTCAACATCGACCCCGCCGACCCGGCCGAGCGCCGGAACCTCATCCTCGACCGATGCCGACCGGCGCTGGTGCTCTCTCTCGCCGACACCGGCACGGCTGGCATCGGCACCGGGGGAATCGGCACAGGGGGAATCGGCACAGGGGGAACCGATGTCGAGGTTCTTGCTCTCGACGAGGTGTTCGCCGAACTGCCCGCGGTGGTACCGCCCTTCGACGACGCGGAACGAGTACGGGCGGTGACGCATGACGACGTCGCCTACATCACCTTCACCTCCGGGACGACCGGCGTGCCGAAGGGCGTCTCGGTCACCCATCGTGGTCTCTCCGGGTGGGCCCGCGACACCGCCCGGCGCCTGGACCTGACGTCCGGCGACCGCGTCCTGCACACGTACGCAACCGGTTTCGACGCCCACCTGATGGGTGTTCTGCCGCCGCGGATCGCCGGCGCGACGCTGATCATGTGCCCGCCCGATGTCATCGCGGCCGACGATCTCGCCCACCTCGTCGCAGACGCCGGAGTGACCGTTCTGCTCACCACCCCCTCGGTGCTGGCCACCCTGCGACCCGAGGACCTGCCGCACGTCCGGCACGTCGCCGTGGGCGGCGAACCGCTCGGCGCGGGTCTCGTCCGCGATTGGACGCGCACCGCGACGCTCAGCAACGAGTACGGCCCGACCGAGGCGACCGTCGCAGTCAGCAGTGCGCGCTATACCGGTCCCATCAGAGGTGCGGTGCACATCGGGCGTCCGCTCGACGGTGTGACCATGCACGTGATCGATGCGAGGCTGCGTCCTGTTCCGGACCACACCGTGGGGGAGCTCTATCTCTCCGGGAACTGTCTGGCGCGTGGATATCTCGGTGACCCGCGTACGACCGCGACGGCCTTCGTCGCCGGTCCGCACGGCGAGCGCATGTACCGCACCGGGGATCTGGTCCACCGGCGCGGCGACGCCACCTTCGTGATCCACGGCCGGACCGATGACCAGGTGAAGATCCGCGGTGTGCGCCTCGAACCCGGCGAGATCGATGCGGCTCTGTCCCGGCTGCCCGGCATCGCCACCTCCGTCACCGCGGCCCGCACCACCGCGGCGGGTGAGAAGGTCCTGGTCTCCTGGGTGGTCGGTGAGCCCGGTGTCGAGGTCCGCACCGACGACCTTGCACCACAACTGGCACATGTGCTGCCGCGCACCATGATCCCCGGTGCGTTCGTCGAGGTCGACGACCTGCCGATCGGACGCAACGGCAAGATCGACGTGACCTCCCTGCCCGAACCGGACTTCGGCGCGACCGGAGTCCGTGGTCCGGCGACGACCGGTCGCGCCCCGGCGGGGGAGACGGAACTGCTCATCGCATCGGTGTGGGCGGAGGTGCTCGACCGCCCCGTCGAGAGCTTCGACGCCGATTCGGACTTCTTCGCCGACGGCGGCACCTCCCTGTCGGCGACACAGGTCACCTCGAGGCTCTCCGCGTCCACCGGCGCCGACATCGCGGCGCGTGTGCTGTTCGAGGCGCGGACGATGGCCGAACTCGCCCGCCGCGTCGACGACCTGGTCTCACCGACCTCCGGACCCGTCGCGGCCCCGCTGCCGGCGCCGGCGCGACTTCCCGTTCCCGATCCGTTGCCACTGGCATACCCGCAGCGGCGCATGTGGATTCACCATCACGTCGATCCGACATCCACCGCGTACCACGTTCCCGTGTTGATGCGGATCCGCGGTCGCGTCGACCTCGCCCGACTGCGCAAGGCCGTCGACGAGGTCGTGGGCGCGCACCCCGTGCTCCGCACGGTGTACCCGGATTCGCCGGCCGGGCCGATCCAGCGACGGATCGAACACCGAAGCCCCGTGCTGGCACACCATCTCGTGGAGGTCGGCGACGAGGACGTCGAGATCGCGGTCCGTCGGCAGGTGACGGAGTACCTGCGCACACCGTTCGACCTCGAGAACGAGCCCGGATTCCGCGCGGCCGTCTTTGAGGTGGAGACGTCTGACGACGCCATCGACGACACCGACCTCCACCTCGCGGCGGTCCTCCACCACATCACCATCGACGGCTGGTCCATCCGTGTGCTGCTCGCCGACCTGATGCGGGCCTACGAGGGTGAGCGACTGGCGGTGGCGGCCGACGAGGCGTTCACCTACGCCGACTTCACCCAGTGGCAGATCGCACGCCTCGGTGACGCCGCCGATGGCGACAGCCTTTTCGCGCACCAGATCCGTTACTGGACAGATACTCTCGCCGATGCGCCGGAACCGCTCCGGTTGCCCGGTCATCGCGACCCCGATGCCGCGGGCGTCACCGGTCGTATCGGTGCCTCCGTGCCGGCCCCCGCGATCCACCAGACCGCGAAGGCGCTGTCGGCCACGGTCTTCCAGGTCGCGCACGCAGCTCTCTCGGCGACTCTCGGCCAGCTGACCGGACAGTGGGATGTCCTGGTCGGCGTGCCGGTGCACGGGCGCTCGGCCCCCGAATGGGAGTCGGTCGTGGGCATGTTCGTCAACACGGTCGCGCTGCGCACCCGACTCCGGCCGGACACCCCGGTTCGCGAAGCGGTGGAACAGGTCCGCGACGTCGCACTCGCGGCGCTGGCGCACGGCGACGTCCCCTACGAGGATGTTGTGCAGGCGGTCCGGCCCGCGGCTCGGCACGGCGGCGATCCGCTGATCTCGGTGCTGCTCGTCAGCCAGGAGGTCGTGCCGCAGGCTTCCGGAGTGGTCCCACTGGCAGGCGCGGTGGCCTCGCTGGTCACCGAGGCGACGTCGACCGTCGACGCGAAGTACGACATCGAGGTGGTCCTCGCCGAGAGCGACGACGAACTGCATGTCACGCTGGTGCACTCCGGCCAGATCCCGGACGAGGTGGCTCGGCTGCTGCTCGACGACTACACCACCCTGCTGCGCGGTGTGGGCGACGTCGGGCAGCCGTTCCCGGTCGTGGCCTCGACCGTGGGCGCACCCGAGATCCCCACGCGCGATTCCGGCGAATCCTCCTCGTATGAGCGTGAACCCGCCGATCCGGAGCTCGTCGCGCAGGTCCGCACGATCATGGCCGAGGTGCTCGATGTCCCGGTGGGCGCGATTCCGGAATCCGCCGACTTCTTCGATCTCGGCGGCACCTCGCTGTCGGCCACCAGGGTGACCTCGGCCCTGGGCCGCCACCTCGGTGTCCGGGTGCCGACGCGGGTGCTGTTCGAGCACCCGACACCTGCCGGCCTCGCCGTCGCGGTTCCCGCGCCGGCCGTCGACGCCGTGCAAGACCTCGCCGATTCTCGTGCGGTCGACGATCCGGACGACCGGGTCACGGAGATCCCACTCGCACCGACGCAACGCCGCATGTGGGTGGGCGCGCAGATGTTGGGCCAGGTCCCGATCTACTCGGTTCCCGTCGTCGTCGGTGTCCCGCCCGGGCTCACGACGGCCGAGGTGATCGCCGCACTGGACGCCCTCGTCGACCGGCACACCGCGCTGCGCACGCGCTACCTGGCCACGCCCGACGGTCCGCGGCAGCGAGTCGTCGACGGATGGCGGCCGCCGGTACGGCATCTCGACTCGACCGCGCTCACCGGCACGGCCGTCGCAGACGAGTTCTCCACACCCTTCGATCTCGCCGGCGAACCGCCCGTGCGGGTCTGGCTGTTGACGGAGAACGGCGTCGACACCGCCCCGGTCGCGGTGGTCCTCGTCGCCCACCACATCGCGATGGACGGCGAATCCGCAGCCATCGTCGAACGGGAACTCGCCGCGCTCCTGGCCGGCGAGTCCCTGGACCGGGAATCGGTCGGCTTCGACGTTCTCGCGCGCCGGATGGTCGCCGAGGAGCAGAGCTCACGCGCCGAACTGCACGACTACTGGCGGCAGGCCCTCGATGGTTACAGCGGTGAACTCGACCTCGCCGACCACCGTCCGCCCGGCCGCGATCTCCGTACCTCGGCGATCGAGTTCCCGATCGACGAGGCTGTCGCCCGGTCCATCTCGACGGCCGCGCGACGCGCGCAGGCCAGCGACTTCCATCTCCTGCACGCCGCGACCGCACTGGCCCTCGCGGCGCAGACCGGCGTCGACGACATCGCCGTCGCGACCCCGGCCTCCATGCGCCGCGACGCGGACAGTGCGGGCACGGTCGGCATGCTGATCTCGACGGTGGTCCTGCGTACGCGGCTGACCGCCGGGATGACAGTCGGCGGCCTCATCGAGACCGTCCGCGACACGGACCTCGCCGCTCTCGACCACGCGGCCATCGCCTTCGACGACGTCGTCGCACTCGTCGATCCGCCGCGTATCCCCGGACGCCACCCGCTCGTCCAGGTCGCCTTCTCGGTGGTCGACTCCACCGGCGGAGCGCCGTATCCCGTCACCGCCGACGCACCGCGTACCGCGATGGGTTCGCACAGCGAGTTCGACGTGCACATCGTCGCGGTCCGGTCTGAGGGCAACTGGCGGTTGCAACTCCATCACGCGCAGGATCTGTTCGACGAGAGCGTGATCCGCGGACTGGGTGAGCGGCTGGTCGCGGCCGTCGCCGCGGTGACCGACGACCCCGCACGTCGGATCGCCGCCGTCGAACCCCTCACCGCGGCCGAACGCGAATTCCTCACCGGCCGTGCACATGCCGCCGCGCCGACCGGGACCGAACCACTGCTCGCCGATCTGTTCACCGGGACGGTGGCCACGCACGGCGACCGTCCGGCGATCACCGACGGCACGCGATCCCTCACCTACCGCGAACTCGACGCCTGGGTGTCGGAGACGGCGCGTGCCCTTCGTGATCTCGGCCTCGACGCGGGCGACGCGGCTGCGGTGGTCGTCCCGCGCTCCATCGAGTCGGTGGTCGCCATCTGGGCGGTGAGCCGCATCGGCGGGGTGTGCGTCCCCGTCGACGTCACCTACCCGGCGGCGCGTATCGAGCACGTCGTCGCCGGAGCACGGGCGACGGCCATCGGCCCGGAGGACATCCCCATGCAACCGGCGGAACCCGTTGCCTCGGAACCGGTCGCGCGTGTCTCACCGGACTCCCTGGCGTATGTCATCACGACCTCGGGCACCACCGGCACTCCCAACATCGTCGGCGTCACCCATCGCGGCGTGCATCGTGTCGCCGGGCTCGGCGACGTGGAATCCGGCGACCGGGTGGGAATGGCGATCAGCCCCGGCTTCGACGCGACGTTCCACGACATGCTGCTGCCGCTGGCCTCGGGGGCCACGCTCGTCGTCGTGCCGCCCGAGGTCGTCGGGGGACGTGAACTCGCCGACTTCCTCGACCGCGCCCGGGTCAGCGTGTTCACCGCGACCCCGTCGGTGATGCGGACCATGCAGCCGGAATCCATCACCTCGTTGCGGCTGGTCTACATCGGCGGCGAGGCGCTGCCGGCCGACCTCGCGTCGGCATGGTCCGATCAGGCGCAGGTCCGCAACATCTACGGCCCCACCGAGACGACGGTGACGGTGTCCACCAGCGCCTACCGTCCGGGCGAGCCCGTGCGGCTGGGGCATCCGCGGCCCGGGATCGGGACCGAGGTTCTCGACACCCGACTGCGGCATGTGCCGCCCGGCGTGGTGGGCGAACTCTACGTCAGCGGAACCGGCGTCGCCCGTGGCTATCTCGGCGACCGGTCACTGACCGCCGCGACCTTCGTGGCCGGGAGCGACGGGCGTCGACGCTACCGGACGGGCGACCTCGTGCGATGGGATCGCGAGACCGGCGAACTGATCTACGTGGGCCGCGCGGACCGCCAGATGAAGATCCGCGGCCAACGCGTCGAACCCGCCGAGATCGACGCCGTCCTCCTGCGCGCCGGGGCCGATCGGTCGGTGACCGTGCTGCGGCCCGGTCCGGCTGGACCGGCACTCGTCTCCTACGTGGTCTCACCGGTGCCCGTGGACCGCCTGACCGACGTCTGCCGCGCCCTGCTGCCGCGACACATGGTGCCCGCCCGAATCGTCGAACTGGCCGAACTGCCGCTGAGTGGCGCGGGCAAGATCGACCAGCGACGCCTCCCCGAGCCGACCTGGTCGGAATCGACCCGCGAACCCGAGACGCGTACGGAAACAACTGTCCGCGACGCATTCCGTACGGTCCTCGGCGAACACGGCGTCGGCATGGACGACGACTTCTTCGCCCTGGGCGGCAACTCCCTGGCCCTGGTACAGCTGCGCGACGAACTCACCCGACGCACCTCCGTCACCGTGGACGTCGCAGACCTCTTCACCCATCGCACGCCGGCCGAGGTGGCCCGCGTCGTCGACGCCACGTCCGCCGGGGCGGGCACCGGTGTCGACCACCGCGTCGTACCGCTCTCGCGCACGGGTGGCACCGGACCCGGCGCTCCGGAGCCCGGGGCCCCGAAGATCTGGTGCGTGCACACCGCCACCGGGATCGTCGAACCGTTCCGGGCGTTCGGCGCGTCGCTGAATTCGACTGTCGCATACGGTCTTCAGCTGCCCGAACTCGTCGTCGCCGACCGTGACCTGCCCGCAAGCCTCCCCGAGATCGCGGCCCTGCACGTCGCGGCGGTTCGCCGCCGCCAGCCGTCCGGCCCGTACCGCCTCGTCGGCTGGTCGCTCGGTGGTGTCATCGCGCACGAGATGAGCCGACAACTCATCGCGGCCGGCGAGCAGGTCGACGTGCTGATGGTGCTCGACTCGCGGCCGCCCGGCGACCTGCACGAGGGGGCCGCCGCGGAACTGCTCGGCGCGGATCATCCGCTCCGAGCCGCGGCCGAGCGACACGACCCGCAGGCGTTACGGCGGTTCGAGGATCGTTCCCGGGTCCTCGCCGCCGCGGTGCGGTCCTATGAGTTGGGCCCGGTGCCCGTGGGTAAGGTCATCTACGTTGCCGCCGAGGACAATCCGGACATCGAGAGCTGGGCACGGGCCGTCCGGCCCGATGCCGGAACACAGACTCCGGCGGTCGAAGTGATCCCTGCCGGAGTGGCACACGCGCAATTGGGCGACCCCGACGTGATGCGTCGGCTGGCCAGGAGAATCGAGGAGGAATGGTGACCGGATCCGACCCGGACGCGGGATCGACGGGACTGTCGATCCTGTTCGTCTGCACCGGCAACATCTGCCGCTCGCCGATCGGCGAACGCGTGCTGACCGGGCTGGCCGACCGCATGCGGACCGACGGGACCGATCTCGCCGTCACCTCGAGCAGTGCCGGCACCGGCGCGCTCAACGGTCAGCCGATCCACCCGCACTCCGCCGCGGTTCTCGCCGAACACGGCTACGACGCAGCGGGTTTCGAGTCCCGATACCTGCGTCCGCCCATGCTGACGCAGGCCGACATCGTGTTGTGCATGAGTCGCGAGCACCGTGCGGCCGCCCAACAGATGGCGCCTGCTCGCTGGAAGCGCGTGTTCACCCTCACCGAGTTCGTCTCCCTCGCGGAGACCGGTACCCCGGCGGAGAACGGCACCCTCGCCGCGATCATGGGCGGGCGGGGACGCATCGATCCCAACTCGTCGCTCCTCGACATCGTCGACCCGATGGGTCGTCCGCGTGAGGACTTCGACCGCGTGTTCGGCGAGATCGAGCCGAAGGTCGAGACCGTGGCCGGGTGGCTGGCGGCACAACACCTCACCGAGACGACAGGGGAGACCCGATGATCCGCCGCATCGCCGGAAACCGGGTGGTCCAGATTTTCGCCCTGATCGTGGTGCTCGTCGCCGCGGTCGTCGCCTGGCTCGCGTACTCGGCACTGAAGGTGAAGGGCGATCTCGAGTCGGTCCGATCCGACGCCTCGCAGGCCCGGACCCTGATGCTCGACGGCGATCAGGCCGGCGCCTCGCAGGCCGCCGCTGCGGCCGCCGACAGCGCTCGGGCCGCCTCCGACCGGTCCCACGGCATCGTATGGTCGGCGGTGGCCGCGATCCCGGGGATCGGATCGCCGTTGAAGTCGGTGCAGCAGATGAGCGACGCCGTCGAGGCGCTGTCCGCCGACGTGCTCCTCCCGGCCGCGGACCTCGCCGGCGTACTGAACCCGGATCAGCTCCGGACCGGGAACACGGTGAATCTCAAGCTGTTACGTGAGGCGCAGCCCGACCTCGCCAAGGTAGCCGAACGCTCCACCGAGGTGGCCGACGAGGTCGCGTCGATCAACCCGAGTTGGCTCGGCGTCGTCGCCGATGCGAGAACCCAGCTCGCCGAGCAGGTGGACGCGGCCGAGTCCACCTTGGTCGCCACCGACATCGCCGCCCAGCTCATCCCGCCGATGCTGGGCTCCTCGGGGCCGCGCAACTACTTCATGGCCTTCCAGACACCATCGGAGTCCCGCGGTACCGGCGGACTCGTCGGCGGTTTCGGGTTGCTCAACGCGACCGGCGGACGGGTGACGGTTCCCGAACTGGGTGCCAACTCGGAGTTCCGCGACCCGGCGACACCGAAGATCAACCTGGGCCCCGAGTACGACGCGATCTACTCGTATTACAAGCCCTACACCGACTTCCGGAACGGAAACCTCAGCGCACACTTCCCCGATGCGGCGAAGATCTGGCTGGCCAACTGGCGGGCCCAGACCGGCCAGAAGCTCGACGGCGCCATCGCCCTCGACCCGATCGCACTGAAGTACATCCTCGAGGTCGTCGGACCGGTGACGTTGCCCGGCGGGGAGAGGATCACCGCCGACAACGTCGTACCCATCACGCTGTCGACCTCGTACCAGCGGTTCGCCGACGACAACGAGGCCCGAAAGGCGTACCTGCAGTCCATCTCCCAGGCGGTGGTCAAGAAACTGATCGCCTCGGGTGGGAGCACCCGCGATCTGCTCGAGGCGCTCGGACGCGGCGTCCACGAGCGTCGGATCATGGTCTACAGCACGACACCGGACGAACAGGAGACCCTTGAGACCACGAAGCTCGGGCATCAGATCTCCGACACCGACTCGCCGTATCTGCAGGTGGCGATCGGCAATGCGTCGGGCAGCAAGCTCGACTACTACCTGCGTCGCGAGATCGACTACACCTCAGGCGATTGCAGCGGCGACACCCGCGAGAGCACGATCACGGTCACGCTGACCAACACCCTCGACGAGACCACCGGGCTCACCGACTACGTCGCCGGCGGCCTCGGCACCGAACTGGCAGTGGACAAGGGCACGAACCTCGCCAACGTGGAGTTCCTCGCCACCAAGGGGGCGGTCCTCAAGCAGATGACCCTCGGCGACGCCGGCGCCTTCTACGTCGAACAGACCCTGCACGGGCGGCCGTACTACTCGACCCGGGTCGGTATCGCACCGGGACAGAGCGCCACGATCACGCTGAAGATCGACGAGCCGACCGCGGCGGCGGGCGAGGCCGAGGTCCCGGTGCAGCCGCTGGTCGACGACCCGGCCGTCACCGTCGACGTGCCCGCGTGCGGGCCGCGGGAGTGACCGTGCCCGCGTGCGGGCCGCGTCAGTAGTAGTACGGGAAGTCGTCCCAGCGCGGATCGCGCTTCTCCAGGAACGCATCCCGGCCCTCGACGGCCTCGTCGGTCATGTACGCCAGGCGGGTCGCCTCACCGGCGAACACCTGCTGACCCATGAGGCCGTCGTCGGTGAGGTTGAAGGCGAACTTCAGCATGCGCTGCGCGGTGGGCGATTTACCGTTGATCTTGCGGGCCCACTCGATGGCGGTGTTCTCGAGCTCGGCGTGCGGGGCGACGCGGTTGACCGCGCCCATGCGGTGCATGGTCTCCGCGTCGTAGGCCTCGCCGAGGAAGAAGATCTCGCGGGCGAACTTCTGGCCGACCTGCTTGGCGAGGTAGGCGCTGCCGTAGCCGGCGTCGAAGGAGCCCACGTCGGCGTCGGTCTGCTTGAACCGGGCGTGCTCGGCGGAGGCCAGGGTCAGGTCGCACACCACGTGCAGTGAGTGGCCGCCGCCGGCCGCCCATCCGTTGACCACCGCGATGACCACCTTGGGCATGGTGCGGATGAGTCGCTGGACCTCGAGGATGTGGAGTCGTCCGCCCTCGGCCTTGACCCGGGCCTCGTCGACGGAGTCGGCGCCCGCGGCCACGACGTCGGTGTCGTGGCTGGTCGCGTACTGGTACCCGGAACGGCCGCGGATGCGCTGGTCGCCGCCACTGCAGAAGGCCCACCCGCCGTCCTTGGGGCTCGGGCCGTTGCCGGTCAGGAGGATCGTGCCGACATCGGGGGAGCGGCGGGCGTGGTCGAGCACCCGGTAGAGCTCGTCGACGGTGTGCGGGCGGAAAGCGTTGCGGACCTCCGGCCGGTCGAAGGCCACCCGCACGATCCCGTTCTCGCGACCCTCACCCGCGTGACGGTGGTAGGTGATGTCGGTGAGATCGGTGAACCCGGGCACCGGGGTCCACTGGGCCGGATCGAACGGCTGGTCGGCGGTCTTGGTGTCGTCGGTCGCGCTCATGCGCTCAGAGTAGTGATCGCAGACGGCCGGGTTCACGGCGGTCTGACGGGTGCGCGGGCATCCGAAGTGGATCAAAGGTCCTGATGAGTTCGCTTTCCGCGCGAACCGTATACGATGCGGGGTTTTAAGCAGATTCCCAGTTCGCAGTGCTTACATGTACCCATGGACACCTGGGGGTGGATTGTCGTCGGAGTAGCGGGCTGGTGCGTACTCGCCGCGGTGGTCGCGGTGATCGTGGGGCGGGCGGTACGGCTTCGAGACGAGAAGGAGCGCGGGCCGCGTGGTGTCCCCGACTTCGTCCCCGGTACGTCACAGGGGTTCGTGCGCCACGGTGTGTGCGTCGACCTCGACTCGCACCGTCGTTCCGACCGGCACCGTCCGGGTGGCGAGGGGGAGCACCAGTCCGGCTCGTGAATCGGTCTTCTTATACGGTTGACCGGTGAGTGAAGCGAACGACCGTGCTGTAGAGATCGTCGAGGAAGACCCGCACGAGGGTGGTTTCCGGCCCCATGCGGCCATCACCACCGAGCGCGGTGGCCCGCGGTACGGCGAGTTCAGCGAACAGGTCCGTCTGCTGATGGACAATGCGCGCTACGCCTGCCCCGACGACGAGCTCGTCGACGAACTCATCGAGCACCTCACCGCCGTCAACGAGCGACTCGCCAAGGTTCGCATCGACGAATGGCATTCGCCTGCCGGCACCCGCGTCGACCTGCCGTCCCGCGGCAACATCACCCTCCCGCCCTACGAGGTCGTCGAGGCCTCCGAGGACGGAGTCGTCGCCGAACTGGTCTTCCGCGACTTCCATCTCGGCGGTAACGCCGCTGCGCACGGCGGGCATGTCGCTGTTGCCTTCGACGACCTCGGTGGTTACGCCTCGGCCGTGGCGATCCAGCACGTCAGCCGCACCGCCTACCTGAACGTGCAGTACCGCTCGATCACCCCCCTGAACACGAAGCTGCGCGTGCGCGCCTGGGCGGACAGGATCGAGGGCCGCAAGGTCTTCATCAAGGGCACCATGCATGACGGTGATCGGTTGTGCGCCGAGATGGACGCGCTGTTCATCAAGCTCAAGCCCGGCCAGGCCTAGCCAGGTCTTGCACCGGCCCGTCAGCCGGGGAGCCGACGGCTGCGCACCGTCGGCGACGCCGACCGCGACACACGCAGTGCGATGGTGACGGCCTCGTCGTCGGCGACCGGACACAGCTCATGCATCTCACGACGCAGACCGACGAGAACGTCCCCGTGGTTGCTCGACAGCGAGCGAGCCGTCGCGTCGTCGAGGGCGTAGAGGAACGCGGGGGTCATGGGGTGAACTGCGTAGCCGAGTTGTTCGGCAGCCGCCCACAGTTGCTCGACGACGAGGCCGGCCCGTAGGTAGTCCGACGATGTCCGTCCCCGCTGGACCAGGAGCAGGATTCCCGACGCTGAGGTGACCCGTGCCGCCGCGTCGGCGCCCAGTGCGGCACCACCGCCCCACTCGTCGAGCAGCGACATCACGTCGGCGCGGCGGAGCACGTCGAGCATCCCGGCCATGGCCGGCGGCAGGTCGAGGGAGGCGATGGCGATCCCGGCGCCGTCCGTGGGGTCGGCGGTGAGTTCGGCGAACATCTCGCGGTGCAGCTCCGGGGTCAGGAAGCGCACCCGGTCGGAGCGATCGGCGATCGATGCGAAGGCCGTGATCCGCGCGCGGTCGGCGAGCGGTACGAGCCGGGTGACGTCGGTGTCGGCCACGTCGGCGAGACGGATCAGGTCGGCGTCGTCCAACGGTGAACCGTCTCCGGGTCCACGCCGGGTGCTCCGGGCCAGCAGAGAGCGGAGTTCGCGCTCGTGCTCGGGGGCGTGCACGCCCGCACCGAGGCCCTTGAGCCGCACCCGTCCGAGGATCGTCCGATCGTCCGCGACGACCTCGATGTCGTCGAGTACGCCGCGACTCGCCGCGGCGACCCGGGCGTTGTGCAGGGCGGCACCCACCGCAACCGCGGAGGCCCGGTGCTCGATGTCGAGCGTCGACGTGCGGCACCGGTCCAGGGCGATGGTCACGGAGTCGTCGTCGGCGATGATCTGCCACGGCTGCTGGTTGCCCGCCGACGGGGCCCGGCTCGCTGCGTACGTGATCAATTCGAGGTCGGACATCTCCTCGACCGGGAGCTCGCGGTCTGCCGACCCGTCGGCCGTGCCGACGTTGCCGAGAACACGGTCGACGGGATCGGTGAGGCCGTCGAGCCAGGTGTCGCGATCGAAGCGCACGCGACCCGACGGCAGCGGCCTGCCCTGGACGAGGCGGCGGACCGCGGCGGCGACCGTCGCGCCACCGAGGAGGACGTCGCCGGCCAGCTGGGGCCAGGCGGTGACCGAGTGACCGAGCTCGATCGCCGACGCGGCCATCGGTGCGGTCACCCTCGTCGGCTCGAGCACCTTGACGGCCAGCGGCGTCAGACGCGCGCGGTCCAGCCCCACGAGCTCCTCGACGTGGAGGTCGCCCGCGAGGCCGTGGAACAACGGACGATCCGGCTCGAGGTCGAAGCGCTCCACGTCCAGGGTCCCGCCGTCACTGGTCTCCATCAGCACCGGGATGCCCAGCTGCCGGCAACGGTGCCGGACCAGCACCTTCACGTCGAAGGAATCGCATTCCTCGACGACGAGATCGAGCCCGTCGAGGAATGCGTCGATGTTCGCCGCGGTGATGCCGTTCGAGAAGACCGAAGTCGTCAGATAGGGATCTATTTCGGAAAGCCGACGAGAAGCGACCACGGCTTTGTTGGTGTCTATATCCAGCAATGTTGCCGGAATTCGATTCATATTGGTGAGTTCGAGGTCGTCGAAATCGGCCAGGCGTAATTCGCCGGCCAATCCCTCGAGCGTCAGGGTGAGGGCGATGGCGTGACCCACGCTCAATCCCACGACACCGATGCGTAGTTTCGCCGCGGCATCGAGATCCGCGGCGGTCAGCTTATGTCGGTTGCGGTCCAGGCGAAGACGACGAAAAGACAGTGGACCGGGGATTTTCACCAGGGACTTTCGCCAGGGAAAGTATGCGAAACGGGGTTCTTCGGCCAGGAGTGCCGGGTCGACCGGTGGCAGGATCTCATCGAGTGCGCGGGTGGTCTGCACCGTCAGGTCGGTCACGTCGATCGAGTCGTCGTCGAACAGGGAATCGGGGACTTCGGACTCGGAGTACAGGACGGCGGTGGTGGCCGGCACGGAGGGCATACCTCATCGTGGCCTACTCGACCGGGCGTCGCCAACCGGGTCGACAGGTGCCGAATCCGGAAGGAAACGGCGCTCGTGAGCCTGCACAAAAACGCTCTTGTGGCAACATTACACGCGGGGTCAGGGGAGATCTTGCAATGAATTCCTCCATTTCGGAAGGCGAAATCCTGCGATGAAAACGATGAGAACCGCCGGTGAGGTGGTGCGAACGGGGGTTCTGCGTGGCACCGCCGAGGAAGCAGGGTCGGAGTACACGGTCGTCGCGGCCGCGCCCGGCCGCGAGGGCGCATTGTGGGATCGGTATCTGAACGGGGCCGCCGCCGCGTACGAACGGCACGGCTGTGCGGCCGCTCTCGACTACGACGAGGTCGCCTCGGGTGCGGGAACAGCCCTGTTCTTCGCGGTCCTCGACGACACCGACCAGGTCCGGGGTGGCCTGCGCGTCCAGCCGAGGTTCGGTGCGGCGGCCCAGTCGCATGCGCTGGTCGAGTGGGCCGGCCAGCCTGGTCAGGTGCAGCTGGTGAACGCGATCGAGTCGCGCCTCGCCGGTGGGATCGTCGAGGTCAAGACCGCTTGGGTGGATGAGCGTTCCCCGATCGCGAGATCGGTGGCCGGGCAGCTCTCGCGGCTGGGGCTGGTGATCATGGAGATGTCGGGGACCGACCACATGATGGCGACCGCGGCCGACCACGTGCTGCGGCGCTGGCAGTCCGGCGGCGGGCGCGTCGACGAATCCGTGCCGCCGACCCCGTTTCCCGACGAGCGGTACCGCACGCGCCTCATGTGGTGGGATCGTGCCCGCATCCGCGAACACACCACTCTCGAGACGTGGCGACAGATGCGAATGGAAGCCGATATCCTGCAGACATCGGGCGCGGCTCAGCTCCTGCCCGGACGCGTCTCCATCTCGACGAAGTCCGCGGGACGCTGGTAGAAGACCTCGTACAGGCTCGCCGACGGAGGTGATGCCGGGGGGTCCTCCGCGGCGTGGGCGCTCAGCGTGCCGTCGTTCCACACGATCGGGTCGATCGTGTCGATGACCGTGGTGTCGCGGCCGCTCTCCTTGGCCCGGTAGACGCATTCGTCGGCGCGGCCGAGCAGGTTGCCGATGACGTCGTCGGTCGAGTGGGCACTGCCGTCCCGCGAGGACACCAGCGGTGCGCAGACGCCCCCGACACTGACCGTCACCGGCGCGGTCGCGGCCACGGCGGCACGCAGACGCTCGGCACAGCGATAGAGCTCTTCCTGGTCACGGACGACGTGGAAGAGGAGGAACTCCTCGCCGCCGTAACGGCAGACCTCGGATCCGACCGGTGCGTGTTCGCGGATGGCGGCCGCGGCCGAGAGCAGCACGCCGTCGCCGGCGAGGTGCCCGTACTCGTCGTTGATCCGCTTGAAGTGGTCGACGTCGAGCAGCAGGATGCCGATCCATCCGGTCGAGGATCGCGCGGCCGACAGCAACTGGGACGCCCGGATGAGGAAGCCGCGACGGTTGAGCAGGCCGGTCAGCGGGTCGATCCCGCACAGGCGGGTCTGCTGGTCGAGAACGGCCTCCATCGATTTCCGGAGAGCCACGACGAGGAAGACCGGCACGACGATGACGCCGAACATCGCGCCGAAACCGATCAGGAAGGTGGGCACGGAGTTCGCGAGGATGGCCAGGACCAGCGCGGCGCAGGCGCTGGCGACCGCCAGGTGGGACAGGATGAGCCGCGGCGAGGCGGTGATCGCGCCGATCGCCGGGATGACCGCCACGATGGTCAGCACCAGGGCTGCGGTGAGGGGATCGGCGAGGATCAACGACGTGCCGCCGATGCCCGCGATACCGAATCCGCCGAGGGCCGCGAACTCCGGGTCGGTCAGCCGGCGACGGAGAGCGGTGAAGGCGAAGATCAGGGCGATGAACGACCAGATGGCCATCAGCACGATCATCTTGCCGGGCTTGATCGTGTGGGGAGCGAGCAGCGCGATGAGAGGCAGCGGCAGAACGCCACCGGTGCTGATCAGCGTTGCCATGGAGCGCGCGTCGTAGCGCCGCATCACATTCCTGATCAAGGCCATACGCCGGGACCGCTTTCCGTTGCTATGACCGCGCATGCGGTCACGGATACTCCGAACATGGGATTTACGAATACAAAATCGTAACCGGAACGAACGAGTCCTGAGTGGCGTCGCACCCAGGACTTGCCGCCACCTTAGCAGTCGTTTTGTAGCCTTTCTAATTGTTTGCCGAGATCTGCAGAAAGGGTGAGCGTCGGCGAACAGCGCGGTCGGATACCGAGACCCGGAATTCTACGGCCGGGCTGTCGGGCGTGCGCGCCGACGTGATTTCGACACCAGCAAGCCGTCGAATTCCTCCGCCCGAATTCGCGGTACTTCGAGCGCGACGCGGCGCGGGTCGGCGCTCGAACCGAGCGGTCTGCGAGTAGAGTCTCGCGCACGGCGGGACGCGGCGATCGGGCCGCGGCCGGGGGGATCGGACGAGATAGATGATGGAGCGTTGAACCGCGACGCAACGGTGATCGCGGTGTCGGTCGACCCCTATCACCGCGCAGTCGTCGCCTACGGGCACCAGTCCGCCGTATCGATCGCCGAGTTGTTCGTCGAACGGGTCCTGATGCCGATCAGTCCGCGCGCCCGGTTCGAGCGCCGGTCGGACCTGCAGTGGCTGATCTCCCTCTCCGCGGACGACGGCGGCCACGATGCCCTCATCGACGCGGCCCGGCGCAAACTCGGTGCGCACACCGTCAGCGACGGCGACCGCAGCGCCTTCCTCGACGTGTGCATGGGCGTCGCCGTGAGTGCGGATCTCTGCGCCGTCTCCGACGAGACCGATCTGGTGCGGCACGCCGACGCCGCTCTGTGCGTCGCCCTCACCCGGCGGGTGCACGTCGAGTTCGCGCACCCCAGCATGGTGCGGCAGATCAGCGCGGAGGTCGACCTCGCGGCCTGGCTCACCCGTTCGGTGGAACGTGACTTCTCGGTCTTCTACCAACCGATCGTCACGATGGCGGACCGGCGGGTGGTCGGTTACGAGTCGCTGCTCCGGTGGCACACCGAATCCGGTGTTCTCTCGCCCGATGCGTTTCTCGCAGTGGCTGAGGGCATCTCACTGCTCGCGCCGATCGGACGGCATGCCATTGGGGAGGCCATCCGGGATCTGGCCGGCGACATCTCCGAGATGGCGGGGGAGGAGGCCTTCGTCTCGCTCAACCTCTCGGGGCAGCAGCTCTCCGACGAGGGCCTCGTCCGCTACATCGACGGTCTGATCCGCGACCATCGGGTCGACCCGTCGCGGGTGTGGATCGAGGTCCGGGAGGATCAGGTGATCCGGCTCGAGACGACGGCGGCCCGGACGGTCAACGGCCTGCACGACCTCGGGTGCACGATCTGCGTCGACGACCTCGGTGCCGGTTTCTCGGCGCTCCGCTACGTCCGCGATCTGCCCGTCGACGTCCTGAAGGTCGACCGCACACTGATCGCCCAGCTGGTCCACAGCCATTCCGATCGCGCTGTGGTGCGGGCGATCTCGGAGATGGCGGCGGCCACCGGGCTACGGATGGTGGCCGAGGGCATCGAGAGCGACGATGTGCTGGAAGTGCTCACGGAGTTCGGCTTCGACTACGCGCAGGGATTCTTCTTCGGCCGGCCCGAACCGCTGGCCTCCTGGACGGGACCGTAGCCCGTCGAGGCGGTGACATCGTGGGCCGAGGCCACCGACGGGTCGATGACACCTCCGAGCCCAGGACGCCGGCGGGCCGGCGCGCCGTCCCTGGCGCACCGGACCGCCGGTGTGGTCCCCGATGATGTTCGGGGAGAGGGTTTCTCGGACTACGAGGCAGTCCCGGTCTCGATTGCCTGCTGATGGTTGATGCTCTCCACCTCGATACGGCGCGGCTTGGCCTTCTCGGCCACCGGGATGGTCACGGTGAGCACGCCGTTGTCGTAGCGGGCGGAGATGCCGGCACTGTCGATGGAGTCTCCGAGGGTGAGCTGGCGACGGTAGGTTCCGGAGAACCGTTCGCTGGCCAGCCACTCGACGCCCTCGTCGGACGGGGCAGATCGTTGGGCGGACAACGTGAGTACGCCGTTGTCGACGCTCACGTCGATCGAGCCCGGGTCGGCGCCCGGTAGGTCGGCGACGAGCATGTAGTGGTCGTCGACCTTGTAGAGGTCCAAGGGCATGAACTTGGGAGTACGCGCGGTTCCGGCAACCGAACCGGTCAGCATGCCCCGGGCCCAGGCATCCATGTCGGAAAACGGATCGAAACGCAGCACAGCAGTTCACCTCCTGTCTCACAAGGCTGCCCGCCACTCGTCCGGCGAGCAGCTCAACGCTGTACTGACATCGAAGATAGCACCGGATTCCGCACTCGTCTAGCACTCTCGGGTGGAGAGTGCTAGACGAGTTCCCGGGCGGTGTCCGCCGCCTCGGCTCAGCCGAGTTCGGTTGCGTCGATGGTGAATCCGGCGTCGCGGAGGCGATCGATCAGGGCGTCGCCCATGGCCGCGGCGGTCGTCAGGACGCCCGTCCGGGCCGGTAGGTGGTCGCGGTCGAGTGCGAGTGCCAGGGCGCTCTCAGCGAGCATCACCGCGGTCGCCTTGTAACCGGGGTCGCCCTGCGCACGCATCTGTGCGCGGTAGCGTCGGCCGGTGGTCGTCCGGGTGAACGTCTCGACCACGAAATATCCACTGTTGCGGGACTTCTCGCTGGGGCCGTCGCCCGGCTTCGGAAGGACGCGGTCGAGGAGGCGGCGGGTGGGGCCGAAGCTCATCGCGCCCATGAAGGCACCGGTGCCCACGGCCACCGCGCCGGCGGCGAGGGTCGACAGGGCCGGGACCCCGCCCACGTTCATCGTCTCCGCGTAGTGGAAGTTCGATCCGTAGGCGTTGTCCAGCAGTGCATTCGACCGCCGGACGATCCGGGTGTTGTGTGCGGCCATGAAGAACGGGGCGAGCGTGCCGCGCAGCGACGGGTCGACCTTCTTGGCGTTGATGATCGACAGGTCGCTCGGTTCGTCGGACAGGCTGACCCGGGGGACCTCACCGGGGCCGCCCGAGAGGGCCTGCGGGTTGAGCATCAAGCGCCGGGCCTGAGAGTTCTTGGCCTCGTCGGCGATGACCCGCATCGAGTCGATGGTGCCGCCGGACAGGCCGCCGCGCATCGACTTCACCACGAGGGTTGTGTCGGTCATCTCGCCGGCACCGTCCTCCGCGACCTTCTTGTAGAGCGCGTAGGTCGTGATGTCGGAGGGGACGGAGTCGAAGCCGCAGGAGTGGACGATGCGCGCACCCGACGCGACCGCGGTGTCGTGTGCCTTGTCGATGGAGTAGCGGACAAAGGGGACCTCGCCGGTGAGGTCGACGTAGTCGGTCCCGGCGGTGGCCGCCGCGACGACGAGCGCCTCGCCGTACTTGAGGTAGGGGCCGACCGTGGTGCAGACGACCTGGGTGCGGGCGACCATCGCGTCGAGCGCTGCGGGCGAGTTGGAGTCGGCCACGATCAGCGGCCAGTCCCGGGCGCGGAGGGGGAGTCGTTCGCGGACCTGGGTCAGCTTGGACTCGTTGCGGCCGGCGAGCGCCACCTTGGTGCCGATCGGGGCGTGGTCGGCGAGGTACCGCGCGGTGATCTCGCCGACGAAGCCGGTGGCGCCGTAGACGACGACGTCGAACTCGCGGCCGTGCGACCCGCCTGCGGACTGGTTGTCGTTGCTGTTTGTCTCGGTGTTCGATTCCCCGCTCATCTCTCCGACCTTACGTGGGACGCGGGTCACATGTGACCGGAGAGTCAGTTACCTCCCGCGGCCGCTGCGCCGGGAGGCGGCACGCGCGGCGAACGGTGCCACGAACAGCATGAGGAGCACCCGCAGGATCTGCGCTGCGACGACGAAGGCCACGTTGCCGCCTGCGCCGGTGGCCGCCGCGAGGACGGCGTAGATGCCGCCCGGGGTGGTCGCGAGGTAGCAGTCGAACATCGACTCACCGGTCCAGGCCGACAGCGCGACACCGAGCAGCGCGCATCCGACTCCGATGGCCAGGATCAGGGCCAGCGCATGCGGCAGGACGCGGCCGATCGCCCGGAGACGGTCCATGGTGAACCCGAGTCCGGCCTGCCACCCGATCAGCGCATAGGCGACGGTGAGCAGGATCGGGGACACCGCGGCGTCGCCGGCGACACCGGTGAGTTCGGCTGCCGTCGAGATCGCGAGGGGGCCGAGCAACCCGGCGGCCGGGAGGCGTAGCAAACGTCCCACGGGGATGCCGACACCCAGGCACACGACGAGCAGTAACAGGCCCCACGCCTGGTCGGTCCACGACGCCGGGACCACCTCGACCGCGCTCTCGCCGGCCCCGAAGACGAGGGAGGCGACGAGCGGGATCGTGACGGTGACGAGAGCGACGCGCAGGTACTGGATGACCGCGACCATCCGTTCGTCGCCGCCGAATTCACGGGTGAGGGCGACCAGCCCGGAGGCGCCGCCGGCCACGAGGGCCAGCGAGCCGGTCAGCGGGTCGACGTCTCGGTGCAGTCCGAGGAGAGCCCCGCAGACGACCGAGATCGCCAGGGTCGCGACGCCGATCACCAGGACCGGGAGCCACGACGATCCCAGTCCGCTGATCGTCTCCGGGTCGGCCATCGTCCCGATGAAGACGCCGAGCACGCCCTGGGACGAGACGAACGCCCAGCGCGGCACGATCGGGGCGTCGGGGTCGTCGTCGGAATTGCGTTGCCGGGGTGCACGGCCGGCGATCGCGAGTAGACCGGCGACGACGAGACCGGCGAACAGGGCGGCGGCGTCGACGTCGAAGAACTCGAGGATCAGCGTCGCGGCCGCGGTCAAGAGGGCCAGCAGTGTCCAGCGACGCATTGTGCCCACAGTAGGGCAGCACCTCGCGGGGCGCCGCGGGTGGGCGAGGCGGGCGCGCCGGGGTCAGGCCGGCTGTGCGGTGCCCAGGCTCAGTGCCCCATGGGGTTTCGGCACGCCCGGTTGATAGAAGGAGTCGACGGTGCCGAGGGCGAAGCCGGCCGCGGTCAGTTCGGCACGGACGTCCCGGGTGAGGTGGCACCCACCGGCGACGCGTTTCTGGATCGGCTCGAGCCGACGCTGCCACGTGCGCGTCTTCTCGTCGGGGGCGAGACCGTGTTCGAGGAAGGCCAGGGTGCCGCCCGGTCGGAGCACGCGCCGGATCTCGGCGAGGGCCGCGCCCAGGTCGGGGATGGTGCACAGGGTGAACGTCGACAGTGCGGCGTCGAATGACTCGTCGTCGAAGGGGAGTCTCTGGCCGTCGAGGCCGGAGCGTTCGATCGGCACCGTCGAGCCGGCGACCCGGTCGGCGGCCATCGACCAGCCGACGTCGGAGGGTTCGACCGCGGCGACCTCGGTGATCGTGCCGGGGTAGACGCCGACGTTGAGGCCCGAGCCGAACCCGACCTCGAGCACCCGACCGCTCAGCGGGGCGCAGGCGCGTTGCCGCAGCGGGGTCAGGGCGGACATGCCGCAGGTCATCTCGACCAGGTGCGGGACGATGCGGTCACCATAGAAACCCACGTGACCAGCGTAACGCCGCTCCCCGGCGCATCGCCGGGAGTTCGAGTCCCTACGCTTGAGGAATGAATCGACCGGTTCCGAATCCCTCGACGCTGCAGGCGCGGGTCATCGTCGACGAGATGATCCGGGGTGGCGTGCGGGAAGCCGTGCTCTGCCCGGGGTCCCGGAACGCGCCGCTGGCCTTCGCCCTGCACGCCGCCGACGCGGCGGGTCGGCTGCGGCTGCACGTCCGCATCGACGAGCGGTCCGCGGGTTATCTTGCGCTGGGTCTCGCGGTGTCGTCGAAGGTTCCGGTGCCGATCGTCATGACCAGCGGCACGGCCGTGGCGAACATGGGTCCGGCGGTCTTCGAGGCCAACTACGCCCGCGTCCCGCTGGTCGTGATCAGCGCCAACCGGCCGTATGAGCTGCTGGGATCGGGCGCCAACCAGACCGTCGAACAGTTCGGTCTCTTCGGCACCCAGGTGCGTGCCGCGATCAGCCTCGGCCTCGCCGAGCGCGACCTCGACACCAACAGCCAGTGGCGGTCGGCCGTCGGTCGTGTGCTCGCCGCCGCGCGCGGTGCCCGTACTGGCAACGCCGGTCCGGTCCAGTTCGACATCCCGCTGCGGGAACCGCTAGTGCCCGACCCGGACGAGGTCGGGGACGACGACCTGGGTTCGTTCTCCGGACGTCCCGGCGGGCTGCCGTGGACGCAGGCACCCGTCGGCAAACTCGACGTCCCCCTACCCATCGACCTCTCGTTGGACACGGTCGTGGTGTCGGGACACGGCTCGGGTGAGCATCCCGCACTCGTCGACGTGCCGACCGTCGCCGAACCGACCGCGCCGCATCCGGCGACCCCGCTGCACCCGCTCGCCCTTGACTCGGTACGTCCCAAGCAGGCGATCATCTGCGGCCGTCCGACGCTGCACCGCGGGGTCTCGCGGCTGCTCGCCGACCCTGAGGTCCGGGTCTACGCGCTGACCACCGGTCCGCGCTGGCCGGACGTCTCGGGCAACGTCTTCGCGACCGGCACCCGCATCGAGGTGGTCGGCGAACCCCGCGAGGACTGGATCAAGGAGTGCGCCGCCGTCCAGGAACGGGTGGCCGGGGCGGTCGAGGCCGAGCTCGACGAACCCGGTCCGACCACCGGACTGCACGTCGCGCGCGCTGTCAGCGCCGCCATGGCTCCGGGTGACCAGCTCGTCGTCGGGGCGTCGAACCCGATCCGCGACATCGCCCTCGCCGGACGGGTCGCCGAAGGCGTGCGCGTCCTGTCCAACCGCGGCGTCGCCGGCATCGACGGGACCAACTCGACGGCGATCGGGGCCGCGCTGGCCCTCGACCAGGAACGTCCCGGTGCCCGCACGATCGCGCTGATGGGTGACCTGACCTTCATCCACGACGCCACCGGCCTGGTCATCGGGCCCGGGGAGCCGCGGCCCGATTCGCTGCGGATCGTCGTGGCCAACGACGACGGCGGCGGGATCTTCGGACTGCTCGAACAGGGCGACCCGCGCTACAACGCCGGGCAGTACGCCGGCGCCTACGAGCGCGTCTTCGGAACCCCGCACCGCACCGACATCGCGTCGATGTGCGCGGGCTTCCACCTCCCGCACCGGCGCGTCGGCGTCGACGAACTGCGCGCCGTCCTCGCCGAGGAACCGGCGGCCGGCGGCATCGAGGTGATCGAGGTCGCCACCGATCGGGATCGGCTGCGATCGGTGCACGCGGCGATCGCGGCGCGCCTGAGAGCGTCGGCGGACTAGACCGCGCGACGGCGGTCCCGTACCCGGCCGGTTACCCTGAACGCCATGAATCCGGTGATCCAGCGACGCGTTCAGCTCGGGCTGCTCGTCGTCGGGATCACCATCACCGCGATGGCGTTCTCGCTCGTCGCCGGTTGCTTCAAGAACGACTCCGCCATCGAGGCCAGCAAGGCCACCGTGATGGCCGAGGTGGTATCGGTGGACGCGCTGCACGCCGCGGTCGACTTCCAGACGCCCGACGGCTCGTTCCACAGTCCGCGCTTCGGTCTGCTCTATCCCACCGAGCTCAGCGAGGGCCAGCGGATCAGCGTCGAATATGCCGCCTACAACCCGGATCTCGCGCGCCCCACCGGGCGCACCGCGATGCTCTCGATCATCCCGGGCCTGTCCGTCGCCGTCGTCGGCTGGGCGGTCGTCGGCCTGCTGATGGTCGGGGTCGCGGAGTTCAGCCGACGCCGGAACCGCCGGACCGCGGAGGCCGCCGGTTCCGCGGGCGAGGCCACCGACGAGGAGTCCGTCAGCCCGCGATGACCGTCGTGGTCCCACCGGAGACCACGAGGGCCTCGTCGTCGCGCAGGAAATGCAGCGGACGGTCGGCGAACTCCTGACGCGTCCGATCGATCCGTCCGCGTCCGCCGACGGTTCCCTCGGCATGAGGGACGACCGTGACGTCGATGAGTTCGAGGCCGACGGTCGAGGTCAGGGGTGCCGCCTCGCTCGGGTCGTCGAGTAGCGCGAGTGGCGCGATGTCGGGACCGGTCACGCACGCCCCGGCACTGACCCCGATGTAGGGCAGGCCGTGACGGACCGCGTCGACGAGAGGGCGGTCGGCGCCGGCGTGACGGAGTGCACCGAGAAGGTGGAAGACGTTGCCGCCGGACACGAACACCGCGTCGATCTCGCTCAGCGCGCGGGTGAACGTGGCCGCCGAGACGAGTTCCGGATCGACGTCGACGACCTCGAATCCCTGATCGCGCAGGCTGCCGCGATCGAGGTCGAGCCAGGCCTGGTCGTCGTAGATCGACGACGCCGTCGGGATGAAGCCGATGCGGGCACCGGCGCCGACCCGGGGGACGAGGAAGTCGCGTACCGGCGTGAGCCAGCGGCTCAGCAACAGAAGGTCCATGTCGGGCACACGTCCACTGTGCACCGGCGGTGCGGGTCGCCGGGAATTCACCAGGCGTTGCGCGTCGTGTCACGCGCTGCGCCGCTGCCGGTCAGATCGACCGCGCAGGGTCGGGGTATGCGCGTTGCGATCGTCGCCGAGAGCTTCCTCCCGCAGATGAACGGGGTCGTCAACTCCGTCCTGCGGGTCGTCGATCATCTGGAGTCCACCGGCCACGAGGTGGTCGTCGTCGCCCCGGACACGCCGCGGGGATCTGCGTCGGCACCACGGACGGTCGGTCGGCGTACGCCGGTGCATCTGGTGCCGGCGGTGCGGGTTCCGCGGGTGACGTCCCTACCGGTCGGTGTGCCGATGCCGCTGCTGTACCGGGTGCTGCGCGACTTCGCGCCCGACGTCGTGCACCTGGCCTCACCGTTCGTGGTGGGAGCCGCGGGTGCCGCGGCGGCGCGGGCGCTGGGTGTGCCGACGGTCGCGGTCTTCCAGACCGACGTCGCCGGGTTCGCCTCGGCCTACCGGCTGGGCGCGGTCGAGAAGGCGGCCTGGCGCTACACCCGGAAGCTGCACGCGATGTGCGATCTGACCCTGGCCCCGTCGACCGAGACGATGAACGCTCTCGCCGCGCGCGGGGTGCCGCGGTTGCGGCGATGGGGCCGGGGCGTCGACCTCGACCTGTTCTCACCCGATCGGCGGAATGATGCGCTGCGTACCGAGTGGTTGCGCGGTCACGAGGACGCGCTGGTGTGCGGGTTCGTGGGTCGGCTGGCGCCGGAGAAGCATGTCGAGCGGCTGGCGGGACTGTCCGGGACTCCGCGGGCCCGGCTGGTGATCGTCGGCGACGGTCCCGAACGTGCCCGACTCGAACGGGCGCTGCCGGACGCGGTGTTCACCGGCGAACTCCGGGGAGCGGCGCTGGCGCGTGCGTACGCCTCCTTCGACGTCTTCGCGCATCCCGGCGAACACGAGACGTTCTGTCAGACGATCCAGGAGGCGATGGCCAGCGGCTTGCCGGTCATCGCTCCCGACGCCGGTGGGCCACGCGACCTGGTGACACCGTTCCGCACCGGCTACCTGCTCGAGGTCGCGCGCTTCGACAAGGCCCTGCCCGCAATCGTCGACTCGCTGCACGACGACGCGGTTCGGGCCGCCTTCGCCCGGGCGGCCGTCCAGGCGGTGCGAACACGGACGTGGCCTGCGGTGTGTGCCGAACTCGTCGGGCACTACCGGTCGGTGACGGGCTCCGGTGTCGCGGCCGCGTTCGACCGGCCAGCCTGAGCCCGAGAATCGCTGGTTGCGCGCCAGGCGGTAGGTTGACTCCCATGGCATCGACGGGCGCGAACCCACCTCAACGAGCAAGTCTGGAGAAGGATCCGGCCGAGGTCGCGGCCATGTTCGACGGCGTCGCCCGCCGCTACGACATCACCAACACCGTGCTGTCCTTCGGGCAGGATCGTGGGTGGCGCAAGAAGACCCGCAAGGCGCTCGATCTGCGCCCGGGTGACATCGTCCTCGACCTCGCCGCGGGAACCGCGGTGTCGACCGTCGAGCTCGCGTCGTCGGGCGCCCACTGCGTCGCCGCCGACTTCTCGCTCGGCATGCTGAAGGCCGGCGCCCACCGCGACGTGCCCAAGGTCGCGGCCGACGCGCTGTCGCTCCCATTCGCCGACAACTCCTTCGACGCGGCCACCATCTCCTTCGGCCTGCGCAACGTCAACGACGTCCCCAAGGCCCTCGCCGAGCTGCGTCGGGTCCTGAAACCGGGTGGGCGCCTGGTGATCTGCGAGTTCTCCACGCCGACGCTCAAGCCGTTCCGCACCGTGTACATGGAGTACCTGATGAAGGCGCTGCCCGCGGTCGCGACCAAGGTCTCCAGCAGCCCGGCCGCGTATGTCTATCTCGCGGAATCGATCCGGGCCTGGCCCGACCAGTTCGCCCTCGGCGACCTCATCCGCGAAGCCGGTTTCGACCAGGTGCGCTGGCAGAACATGACCGGCGGGATCGCTGCGATCCACTCCGCCCGCGCCTGAGTCCGATCACTCGCTGAGGTGCGAGCGGTCCGCCCACCGCTCCTGAGGTGCGCGCGGCCCGCCCACTGCTCCCTGAGGTGCGAGCGGAGCGAGCCACGAAGGGCCGGCGACCTCGTCTCACCAGGCCTTCGTGGGTCGTCGACTTCGATACGCTCCTTCGTCG
>NZ_JSYC01000179.1:45824-60860 GCF_054823965.1 Gordonia sp. GN26
TCGCTCCTCGCACCTCAGGCAGCGGATAGGTCAGGACCCGGCGGCCTGCTGAGCGTCCTCGGCGAGGAGCTCGTGTGGCACCGGACAGCCTGCGGCGCTTGCCTTCTCGACCTTGGGTGCCGGACATCCCGGGCCGAAGGTGCCGAGTTCCTCCAGGCGGTAACCGTTGGGGTAGCTGCGGACCTGCTTGGTCTGGCGGCCGAACAGGGGCTCGGTGCGTGGCGGGAAGAACAGCCGGATCGCGAGGCCACGGGCCTTCAGACCGCCGCGCACCAGGATGCGCTCGACGAGGGTCGGCTTCGGGTACCTGAACGCGGTGAGGAGGCGATCGTCCATGAGCGCGAACGACATCCGGCGCACCACCGCGCGGGGGAGCAGCTTGTAGGGCATGAAGGTGCCCAGCAGGGCGAGCGTCGAGTCCGCGACGGCCAGGGCGTCGGGGCTGAAGGCGAAGTTGGCCGTCTCGTAGTCCTCGTAGAACTGCTTGAAACCCTCGTAGGTCTCCGGGATGTCCTTGATTCCCATGAGCTGCCCGACACGGCGGTAGTAGTTGGTGAGGCCGCGGATCTCGTGGTTGGTGAGCTTGCGCCACTCGTAGGCGTTCACCCACTCGACCGGGCACACCACGAAGGTCGAGAGCACGTAGAGGAAGTCGCTGTTCGGGATGTCGTACATGCCGTGCATCTGGTTGATGCGGCGGATGCCGGCGCGGCCCAGGGGGCTGTCGACGCCGTGCTCGATCGGGGCGTCGAGCAGGAGGACCGTATCGTCGTAGCGCTTCTGCGTCGACTCGGTGAACTGGCTCGTCTTGTACAGCAGATCGCCGATCGACGGCACCGCGTACGTACGGAACAGCGCGAAACTCAGTGCCTGAGTAATGCCCCAGGGGAACTCCTGGGTGGCGAGCGCCCGGGAGATGCCGGTGGGGTCGTTCTCGGCGTCCATGCGATCGATGTCGCCCCGCAGGTGATAGCGCTGCGCCACCCGGTTCTGGACGGCGTGCTTGGCGCGGGTGGCGAGAGTGGATGCAGTGGACATCTGCCATCTCCTGGTTCGACGGGGGTCTCGGTCTCGTGGTGGTGTGGCCGAGGACACACCACTTGGAACAGTACCGTGCCGATGTCTCATTGTGAACGCGCCGAAAGCGGCCCGTCTCCGAAGTGCATAACTACGGTTATGCCGCGCGTCGTCCGACTGTGCCCGCTAGTCGGACGTGTCCTTCCCGCTCATCGGGATCGGGGGGAACGGGAAGGACACGCCCTCGCGGGAGACGGGGTGACTCCGGGTTCGGCTGACCTGCAGGTCAGGTCTTGTATAGGCCCACTATCGGGCCGTCCCCACGACGGTCGCCGAGCCGGCGGCACCGGGCGCCTCGCCGGGCAGTCGCCGGATCATGGCGTCGTCGAGGGCACCCGGTGCGGGGTAGGCGCGGCGGCTGTGGGTGACGCCGAGCGTCACCATGTCGACGGCCAGACGCACCGACCAGGGACCGGGGTCGACGACCGGAACGGTGAGCCGGTCGCGCAGGACCGGGACCACCTGGTGCATCGTGGTGCTGGCGAGAACGATCGTGTCCGCACCGTCCTCGGCGACCGCGCGCTCGGCGAGGACGCACAGCGCGTCGATCACGTCGGGCTTGTCGGTGAGCAGACGCTCGACGTCCGGTGCGGCGTCGGACAGCGATCGCGTGGACGCCAGGGCCTGGGTCATTCCGTAGGTGACCGCGTTCTTCCGGCAGTTGTGGGCCCAGCGCTCGAAGGTGCTGATGATCGAGAACCTGCGGCCCAGCAGGCCCGCCACGTGCATCGCGACCTCACCGGGGCCCACCACGGGGATGTCGAGGCGGGACCGCAGCACGGCCAGACCCGAGTCCGAGGCGGTGTCGATGCATACCGCGTCGTAGCCCTCGTCCTGGGCGGACAGGCCGGCCTCGATGACGCCCCACTCGATGAGGAAGTTGTCGTAGGCGCTGTCGGCGAGCTTCCCGGAGGCACGCACCGGCACGTAGGTGACGGTGACGTTCTCGCCGAGCATCCCGGGTGACAGCTGGTCCGCACGCCGGCGGACGGCATCCGCCGGGAGCGGGAACGGCACGATCACCTTGATCGCGATGCCGTTCCCGCCGCGGCCTGAGGAGGTGGTCACCAGACGGCGCCTTCGGCGAATTCCTCGCCCTTGGTGCCGCTGGGTTCCGTTCCGCGGCGCAGCACGCCGTCGGTCTTGCGATTCACCCACGACGCGATCGCGACGTAGGCGACGAAGGCGATCGCCACCGAGATGAACCAGCTGTACAGGTACAGGTCGGCCATCGAGGGGATCAGCTTCAGGGCCAGCACTCCGGCCGTGGTCACGGCGAGCACGCCGATCGCGACCGGGTTGAAGCCGTTGATGTAGCGGTAGCGTCCGTGGACCTCGTACAGGGCGTCGACGTCGAGGCGTCCGCGGCGGATGACATAGTCGGCGACCATCACGCCGGTGGCCGGTCCGAGGAAGGTGCCCAGGTTGGCCAGCAGGTCGTAGAAGCTGGCCGAGTCGCGCATCCAGTACCAGGGGCAGTACAGGAAGGCGCCGACGATGGCGGTCACCGCTGCGGTCTTGAAGGTGAACACCTTGGGGAACAGGTTGACCAGGTCGTAGGCCGGGGACACCAGGTTGGCCGGGATGTTGACCGAGATTGTGGCGACGGTCAGCAGGATCGCACCGATGATCGTGACCCACGGGATGTTGATCGCGGTCAGGACGGCGCCCGGATCCCACAGTGCCTCACCATACTTGGCCTGCGTACCGGACACGACGATGGCGGACATGCCGTAGTAGATGACGGTGCCGAGGGGCAGGCCGATCAGGGTGCCGATGGTCTGCGACTTGTTCGACTTCGCGAAGCGGGCGACGTCGGGGTAGTTCAGGATCATCGTGATGAAGCCCGAGTTCATGAACGTCGCGACAGCCGGGATGAGGCCGTATGCCACGAAGGCCGGCACGGTGTCGTGGGTGGCGTTGTCGGTGTTGAACACCGGGCCGAGGCCGTTGCCCGCATCGATCGCCCAGCCGACCAGGACGGCCATGACGACCAGCACCAGCGGGCCGGCCCAGACCTCGAAGCGGCGGACGGTCTCCATGCCGTGGTTGATGACGACGAAGTTGATCGCCCAGAAGATCAGGATCGACAGCCACATGTTGAGGGTCAGACCCCAGAACTCCCCGTCCATGTCACGCCAGAAGCCGAAGACCTGGCTGAAGAGAGCGTTGAGAACCGAGGCGCCCAGGTAGTTCTGGATGCCGAACCAGAAGATCGCGGTGATGCCGCGCAGGATGGCCGGGATGTTGCTGCCCCAGACGCCGAATGCCGAACGGGCCCAGACCGGGAACGGGATCCCGAAGCGGCTGCCGATCCGGCCGGTGATGATCAGCAGACCGACCTGCATGAGGCAGGCGATGAACACCGAGACGAGGGCCTGCACCGCGGTGAGGCCGGTGCCCATCAGACTGCCGATGACGGCGAAGCCGAAGATGTTGTGCACCATGCCGAGCCACAGCGCCGTGTAGCTCCATGCACCCCAGGTGCGCTTTCCCTTCGGGACGGGCGCGAGGTCGTCGTTCTTGAGTTGGGTGGCGCTACCGGGCGGTGGGTTCAAGGCCTCCGGTGGGGAGTCGATGATGGCCATGGGGTCCTTTCGGGCAGAGGGAATCCGCGGAAAACAGGTGGATAGGGGTCGTACGGATTCCGTGGGATCAGGACACGATCGAGCGAACTGCGCTGTTCACGGGATCGAGGATGGGGATGCCGAGCTCGGCTTCGAGGTCCTCCGCCAGGGGCGCGAGGGCTGTGCAACCGAGCACGACGCTCTCGACCCCGTTGTCGAGAGTTGTGATGAGTTCGCGGATGCGGGAGGTGATCGCCGGCAGGTGATCGCGACCCCCGCGGGCGAGGGAGGCGGCGTCGATGCCGACCGAGGTGACCGAACGGCAGTGGTCGGTCAGGTCGTAGGCGTCGACGAGGTCGCGCATGATCTCCTCGGCGTCGACCGACGCCGCGACGATCGCGAAACCGCCATGGGTCAACGATGCGTATTCCAGTGCGTTGCGGGCAATCCCGACGACCGGGCGCGTGGTGTGGGCCTGGAGCTCGGGGACGCCGGGATCGCCGAAGCAGGCGATGACGATCGCGTCGAAGTCGTCGAGCCGGCCTGCCACCTCGTGATCGAGCATGGCCTCGATGGCGATCTCCTCGTCGGCGCGGGTGTTGATGCCCTCGGGGGAGTCGGTCATCCGCAGGACTTCGATCTCTGCGTCGGGCAATGCATTTCGCGCTGACGAGGCGATCATCGCGGTCATCAGCTCGCTGGAATTGGGGTTGATGACGAGGACGCGTCGGGTCATGTTCAGGGTCGTTTCAGTAGGCGGAGGTCGAGTTGCGGGTCTTCTCGAGGTAGTTGTCACCGGAAGTGATCGGCGGGTACTTCGGACCCTCCGGTCCCACGGTGGTGGGGACGGCTTCGATCAGTGCGTCGACGTTGGGCTGGTGGAAGAACGGGATGGACAGGCGGCGGTTGCCCAGGTGGACCACCGGGGGATTGGCGACGCGATGCACCGTCGAGACCCAACGGTCGTTCGTCCAGCGAGCCATGAGATCGCCGATGTTGATGACGTAGGAGCCGGGGATGTCCGGCACGAAGCGCCACTCGCCGTCCTGCAGTACCTGCAGCCCGCTGGGACGTTCGTCGCGGTGGAGGATGGTGACGCTGCCGTAGTCGGTGTGCTGGCCGAGACGCACCTCGTTGGGCTTGGTCTGCTCGCTCACCGGCGGGTATCCGTTGGCGAACAGCACCGAGCAGTGGTTGTCGCAGTAGGCGCGGAAGTAGTTCTCCTCCACGCCGAGAGCCAGCGCGAAGCCGCGGAGCAGACGGTCGGCGAGGTCTTCCATCGCCGCGAAGTAGGTCTCCCAGGTCTCGCGCATCTCGTCGCCATCGTCGGGCCAGACGTTGGCGTGGTCGAACAGGCCGCTGCCGGCGTTGCGCGGCGAACCCATGGAGAAGTACTCGACGAAGTCCTTCTCACCCATGCCGGTGCTCGAGGCGCCGAGTGACCGGGCAAGCGGCGGCATGTAACCGCGGCTGATGTCGGGGTTCGACACCGCGGCGGTCTCTTTCACCTCGGCGGGCAGTGCGAAGAAGGTCTCCGACGCCTTGTGCATCTTCTCGATGAGGGTCTCGTCGACACCGTGGTTGGTGATGACCAGGAAGCCGACTCGCCGGTTGGCCTCGTCGATCTGCTCGGCCACCTTCATCCGGTCGTCGAGGTGGGGCGAGGACAGTCCCGAGATGTCGATGACCGGGATGTCGGCGAGTGTGAGGGTGTCTGCGGTGCTCACAGCGGTACTCCTTCGGTGGGCAGGGAGATGAGTGCTCCGGGCGAGGCCGGGTACGGCTCGGTCGCGGTCATGTCGGTGAAACGATCTGCCACCCAACCGATGTGGTACGGCGAGGCGAAGAGGGTGTCGACCTGCAGATGGCTGATGAGCCACGCGCCGTCGGTGAGTTCGAACTTCACGTCGTAGTCGAGGCCGACCCAGGCGGGCAGTGTGCCGTTGCGGATCGCGGTGGGCTCGAGGCACATCCACCGACCGCGGCCCGCGGTGGCGTCGGCGTCGACGTCGACGATGGCGTTGGCGATGTAGTGCAGGGTGAACGGCTGACGGGTGAAGACGGTCGAGAAGTGTGCCGCGATCGCCTCACGGCCCTCGGCGCGGCCGAAGGAGACGTTGCGGCCCACGCCCTCCCAGATCGCGTCGGGGGTGAAGTGGGCGACGATCTCGTCGACGTTCTTGTCGATGTCGCAGGAGCGCAGATACGACGACATGCGGTGATCGATGGCGGTGTTCGCTTCGATCCGCGCGAGCCGCAGCTCGAGGTCGGAACCGGTCATGATAAATGTCCTCGGGGGTTGTGGGAGAAGCGTGGTCAGGGAGTGGTGAGTCCGATGCCGGCGGTGGCGCGGGTCAGATATCGGCCGCGGCCTGCACGGTCGCCCTCGGCAGTGAGAACACCGTCGTGGGCGACCAGATCGCCGCGGGAGTAGACGGCGTCGATCCGTCCCGTGAGGTCCCAGCCCTCCCAGAGCGTGTAGTCGATGTTCTGGAGCTGGGTGTCGGCGCTGACCGGGGTGGTGCCCTCAGGGTCGAAGATGACGAGATCGGCGTCGGACCCCGGTGCGACGACGCCCTTTTTGGGGTAGAGCCCGAACTGGCGGGCCGGTTCTGCGGCGGTCACCGACACGAACTGGCTCGACGTGAGCCGACCCGACGCGACACCTTCCGACCAGGTCACGATCATGCGGTGCTCGACGCCCGGTCCGCCGTTGGGGATCTGACGGAAATCGTCGCGGCCCAACGACTTCTGACCGTCGAAGCAATAGGGGCAGTGGTCGGAGCTGACGATGCCGAGCACGCCGGTGTCCAATGCGGACCACAGTGCGTCGTGGTGATGCTTCTCCCGCAGCGGCGGGGTGAGAACCGCCTTCGCACCCTCGAAGCCCGGGGCGTCGTACAGCTCGGGACCGAGGGTGAGGTAATGCGTGCACGTCTCGGCGGTGATCGGCCAGTCCTCGCGACGGGCCTCGGCGACGAGCTGTGCGGACTCCTCGGTGGAGAGGTGGACCAGGTACAGCGGGGCGTCGGCCATGCGCGAGATGCGGATGGCGCGCGCGACCGCCTCGGCCTCGGTCTCCGGCGGGCGCGAGAGCAGATGTCCGCGCGGGCCGGTGACGCCCTGGTTCACGAGATCGCGGGCGAGGACGTCGATGACGTCGCCGTTCTCGGCGTGGACACACACCTGCATGCCGGCCGACCCCGCGGTCCGGAGCACCTCGAACAGCTCACCGTCGTTGAGCATCAGCGAGCCGCGGTAGGCCATGAAGGTCTTCACACTCGTGACGCCGGAGCGTGCCAGATCGTCGAGCTGGGTGGGCAGGGTGTCGTCGAAGCGTGCGATCTGGGCGTGCAGGCCCCAGTCGATCACGGCCTTGTCGGCGGCATCGGCGGCGTGCGACTGCACCGAATCCCAGACGTCGAGACCGGGCAGCTGGGCGCTGTAGTCGATGATCGTCGTCGTTCCGCCGACGGCCGCGGCCCGGGTGCCGGTGTAGAAATCGTCGCAGGTGGCGGGGTCGAAGGACCGGGAGTCCATGTGGGTGTGCGCGTCGACACCGCCGGGTAGGACGAGTTTGCCGGTGCAGTCGACGATCTCGGCGTCGGCGACCTCGCCGAGCGGTCCGACCTCGGCGATGGTGTCGCCGACGATGAGCACGTCGGCATGGATGACCGACTGTTCGCCGACGACCCGGCCGCCGCGCAACAGGATTCGACGGCTCATGCGGAGACCTCCGCGCGGACGGCGCCGACGATCTCGGCGTATGCGACCGGGTCGGTGATGCCCTCGGTGCTGATCAACAGGACGTGATCGTCCGGGCCGACCAGTCCGGGCTGGGCGAGCAGGGCGGCAAGCCCGGCGGCGCCGCTCTCCCCGGATTCGATTCCGACACGGGCGAACAGGCGCATCGCGTCCCGGGCGTCGTCGTCGGTGACGGTGATCGCACTCTGGACACCGGCCTGCAGCACCGGCCAGGCGATCGGCGAGATCTCACCGCAGTTGAGGCCGGCCATGATCGAGTCGATCGTGCCGCTCGACTGCGTCGGTGCGCCGGCGGCGATGCTGGGTGCCAGGCAATCGGCGGAGGTCGGCTCGGAGGCGAGGATCCGGGCCCCGGTCGGTGCGAACGACCGCACCATCGAGGCCGCGAACGACCCGACGCCGACCTGCACGACCGCGACGGTGGGTGCCGGAACATCCTGCGCCGCCAGCTGTTCGAGGGTCTCGTGCGCGATTGTCGCGTAGCCTTCGACGACCCAGCGGGGGACCTCGTCGTAACCCGGCCAGGCGGTGTCGGCGATGACAGCATGCGTATCGGAGTCCATCGAGGCGGCCCGGCGCACGGTCGCGTCGTAGTCCCCGTCGTGCACGATGACCTGGGCGCCCTCGCTCTCGATGGCGTCGATGCGCGCCGCCACCATGTCGTGGGGCACCAGGATGATCGCCGACAGTCCGAGCAGCGCTGCCATCCGGGCGACGGCCCGGCCGTGGTTGCCGTCGGTGGCCGCAACCAGCGTCGTCAATCGCGACGGTGAGTCCTTCTGCGCCGCAACAGCTTCGCGGAGCGCATCGATCGTGCGCAGCCCGGTGCCGCCGAGGCGTCGGTCGACCTCGCGGGCGACCGCCCAGGAGGCGCCGAGGATCTTGAAGGCCGGCAGGCCGAGGCGGCTCGACTCGTCCTTGACCGACACCCGCGCGACGCCGAGCCTCTCGGCGATCTCGGGACGGTCGAGGAGCGGGGTCGCCTCGTAACCAGGCAGGCCGCGATGGAAGTCGCGGACCGCCGCGCCGTCGAGAGGTTCGACCGCAGCGGGGTTGTGGGCGTCGTTGGCGATCACCTGTGACGTGGCGGTCATGAGCGTGCTCCCGAAGAGAGGATGCTCTCGACGATCGCGGCGAAACCGGCGGCGGCACGGGCGAGATCGGCGACGGCGATGGACTCGTCGACGGTGTGCGCCTGATCTTCTTCGCCGGGGCCATAACCGATCGACGGGATGCCGAGAGTGCCGGCCGAACCCGATGCGTTGGTGCAGAACTTGTAGGTGCCCAGCTCGGACGGCAGACCCGCGGCGTCGAGTGCGGCCTGCGCCTCGGTCACCAGCGAGCTCTCCGGGTCGGTGAGCCACGCGAGGGCGAAGTTCGGGAACCGGACGTGGGTGCCGTTGTAGGTGGTGAAGTCGTCGTAGGCGATCTCCACGCTGCCGGTGGTGCCGTGCTTGGCGCAGATCTCGTCGACGATCTCGCGGATCGGTCCGAGCACGTTCTCCTCGGTCTCGCCGACGAGTAGGCGGCGGTCGAACGTGGCCTGGCAGAGGTCGGGCTGGACCGACAGGCCCGGGTAGGGACGGGAGATGATGTCGGTGAGGACGAGGATGCCGTCGCCGAGCTCGTCCTGGTGGGGGACCGGCACGTCGCGCAGGGCGACGATGACGTCGGCCATCACCTGCGCGGCGTTGATGCCCGCGGTCGGGTGGGCGGAGTGGCTGGACTTGCCGTGCACGCTCACCAGGACCTCACCGCGGCCGCGCTGGCCGTGGTTGAGTCGCAGGTTGGTGGACTCGGCGGTGATCACGAAGTCGGGCTTGACCCGCTCGCACACCTTGACCAGGGCGGGGCCCTCGGCGAGTTCCTCGGCGATGGTGCCCGAGAGCACCAGGGTGCCGACCTTGCCGTCCTTCAGGGCGGCCAGCCCGTACAGCGCGGAGGCCGTCGGGCCCTTCATGTCGGCGGTGCCGCGGCCGTAGAAGCGGCCGTCGTCGGCGATCTCGCCCCACGGATTGTGCTCCCACACGCTCTCGTCGGTGACCACGACGGTGTCCATGTGGCCGTCGATGAGGACCGTGGGGCCCTCACCCAGCCGGATGGTGCCGATGACGTTGCCCCATTCGTCGACCTCCACGGTGAATCCGAGCTTCTCCATCTCGGCGATCAACAGGGTCGCGGCGTCGGCCTCTTCCGAGGAGTAGCTGCGAGCGGCGATGTAGCGGGTGAGGAACTCGATCATCGATGCTTCGTCGATCGCGTACGCGGGGACCGTCATTGGTGCTCCGTTCATGGGGGTTCGTCCGGGGAATGTGGGATGTCGGTGGTCTTGACGTGGTTGTCGGTGCGGAACTGTTCTCTAGTGCGGTGTCGCGGCGGTGAGGACGTGACCGGTACGAGCACCCGTGTGTCGACCGTTACGCCAGGTGGGCACGCCGCCCACGAACACCGTGTCGACGCCCGGGCTCAGGTTGCACGGGTCGTCGTAGGTGGCGGTGTCGACGAACTCGTCGAGATCGAGCAGGACGAGATCGGCGCGCAGGCCCTCGGCGATGCGGCCCCGGTCGGTGAGACCGAGGAGGTCGGCGGGGCGACTGGTCATGCGGCGCACCGCATCCTGGACCGAGATCAGGTGATCGCGGTGGGCGTAGCGGCCCAGTACCCGTGCCGACGTCCCGTACAGGCGGGGGTGGGGTCGCGGGGCGAACACGGCGTCTGACCCGACCATGGCGAGGGGATGGCCGAAGATCGAGGTCACCACCTCCTCGGTGGCGTAGTGGTCGATCATCGCCGCGTCCAGATTGGTGTCGACGAGGATGTCGAAGACCGCGTCCTCGGGCGAACAGTGCTGTTCGTCGGCAATCTGGGCGACCGTCTTGCCGATCTCCTCGGCGCGATCTCCGGAGGCCTGCACGATCAGGACGTTGTCCGGTCCGACCGAGCCGAGGATGTTCTCCCATCCGTCGATGCCGTTGCGGATCTCGTCGGCCATCCGGCGACGTTCCACGGCGTCGGAGACACGTGCCAGCACGCCGCGGGACCCCTCGGCGAAGGCATGCGGCGGCAGCAGCGCGGACAACAGGGTGCTGCCCGCGCCGTAGGGGTACTGGTCGAAGGTCAGCGAGATCTTGTCGGCCGCATCGGTGCACAGGTTCATCAGCTGATCGAGCAGGTCGCGGTTGCCGATGAGCTTGAGGTGCGAGATGTGCAGGGGGGCACCGGTCTTCTCCGCAGCGGAGACGAACTCGCCGATCGAGTCGAGGATCTTGGAGGCCTCGTTGCGGATGTGCGGGACCACCGGGACGCCGTAGGACGCCGCGACCTCGGCGACCGCGACGAGCTCGTCGGATTCCGCGTAGAGGCCGGGTGCGTAGATGAGGCCGAACGACACGGCTCGAGCGCCGGCATCGAGACCTTCGGCGACGAGTTGCTGGATCTCGTCGAGCTCCTGCCGCGAGGGGCGTCGTGCCGCCGGACCCATGACCACCTCACGTACCGCTGAGTGCGGGACGCAGGTGACGATGTTGGTGGACGGTCGCGCGGCGTCGACCGACGCGAGGTAGGAGTCCAGGCCTGTCCAATCCCACGGGGCCGCACCGGGTTCCAAGCCGGCGAGGTAGGTGCGCCGGTCCTCGATGCCGTCCGCGCGGACCGGGGCGGGGCCCAGACCGTCGGGGCAGAGGAGTTCGGTGGTGAACCCGCTGGCGATCTTCGGGGCGAGCTCGGGGTCGGAGAAGAGCCGAATCGCGCTGTGCGCGTGGAGATCGATGAAACCTGGGACGAGCACGCGGCCGCGGCCGTCGACCACCTGGTCGAAGCCGCCGCGGGCCGCGGTGGTGTCCGGGTGCTGGTGGCCGCGCAGTCCGACGATCTTTCCGTCGGCGACATCGACGTCGAGTTGTTCCACACGCTCCTCGTCGATCACCAAAGCGCCTGAGATGGTGAATGATTCGGTGGTCTCGGTGTTCACCGGGCGCCTCCCCTCACTTGTATTACAACTGGGCACGGATGAAGAATTCACCGCCTGTATTACAAGTTGTGTTTCGCATTGTTAACAACGTGTATCCAGCTCTGCTCGACAGGATTTGGGACATGGTTCGTGTCACAATGGCGGCATGCCGCAGAGCCAAGCGCCCGTCACCGCGGCCGGCCGCAATTCCAAGGCGAGCTCCCGCCGCAGCCGCAATCTGGCCGGCGAGGTCCGTGCCGCCCTACTCGAGGACTTCATCCTGTCCGGGCTGGTCCAGCCGGGTGACTACCTGCCTTCCGAGGCCGACCTGTGTCGTCGCTACGACGTCTCACGCATCACCGTCCGTGCCGCACTCGCCGGACTGAACGAGGCCGGATACATCCGCTCCCAGCAGGGTCGCGGGAGTCTGGTCGTCGGTACGCCGGAGGTCTTGTCATCAGGACTGTCACAACTGGCGTCGGTCGAGACGTACGCCGCATCGCAGGGCAAGAAGGTCTCGACCAAGGACCTCGTCATCTCAGAGATCGGCCTCGACAAGGCGTCTGCGGCGGCGCTGGGACTACGACCGGGTACCCCTGCCGTCGAGATCCGCCGGGTGAAGCTGCTCGGCGGCAAGCGCATCGGCTGGATTCTCGACATCGTCCCCGTCGAGGTGGCTTCGCGCGAGCTGCTCGAGAAGCGTTTCGACGGTTCGGTGCTCGACGTGCTCGCCGGGCTCCCCGGAATGGGCAACATCTACAGCGACTGCACCCTGGTGGCACTCCCGCTGTCGGAGGAGATCGCCGGGAAGCTGGGCGTCGAATCCGGGTCACCGGCGATGCTGATGGACGAGGTCACCTACTCCGGTGCCGGTGAACCGATAAACCTCAGCAAGGCCTACATGCTGAACAAGCACTTCAACTTCGTCCTGCGGCGACGGTTGTCGCAGGTGTAAGTCGGGTCCGTCGTTCCCGCGGGACCAGTTCCTTCCCGCTTACTGGCTGGCGCACGCGGGAAGGAAACGACACCGCGGCAGGTAAACGCTCCCGCGGGAGTTCGGACCCTCAGGCGAACGGCGGCCGAGGATCGATGCGGCTGGAGATGCGGCCGACGGTCCGCCAGGCGCGCGCCACGAGGTCGGCGTCCTCGTCGGTGATCAGGTTGCCCATGACCCGGACGACCATCGACATCAGCTGCGGGGACCGGATGCCGGTGCGGCCGAGCGTCGGCACGGTCTGCGGCATCGTCAGGAGTCCGGCGAGGCGTCGGGCGGCGGAGAACGCGAGCCCGTAGTGGCCGACGAGGATGTCGCGCCAGCGGTCGGTGTAGTGGTCGGCGCCGAGAAGTTCGACCGCGAGCCGGGCGGTCTCCATCGCGTAGTCGATGCCCTCGCCGTTGAGCGGGTTGACGCAGGCGGCGGCGTCGCCGATGAGTACCCAGTTACGGCCGGCGACCCCGGTCACCGCACCGCCCATCGGCAGCAGCGCCGACGCGATGCGGACCGGCGGTCCGCCAAGTGCCCATTCGTCGTGAACCATTGCGGCGTAGTGCTCGAGGATCGGGCGAAGTGCCATGTGTGCCGGTCGTTTCGCGGTCGCGAGCGCGCCCACGCCGACGTTCACCAGTCCGCCACCTGCCCCGCCGTCGGCGCCGCCGAGCGGGAACACCCAGCCGTAACCGGGTAGGAGCTCACCGTCGGGGCCACGCAACTCCAGATGTGAACCCATCCAATGAGAGTCGGCGCGGGCCGAGGGCGCATAGGCGCGCGCCGCGACGCCGTAGGCGGTGTCCCGATGCCACTCGCGCCCAAGGGCTTTGCCGAGTCCCGAGCGAACCCCGTCGGCGACGATCAGGTCGCCGACGCGCACGGTGTGGGTGGTGCCGCCGGCAGCGAACGTCACCGCGCCGACCCGGTCGCCATCCATCGTCACGTCGATAGCCTTGGCGCCCTGCACCATTCGGACGCCCTTGCTCACCGCGTGCGCCCGGATCGCGTCGTCGAACTCGGTCCGTGCAACCGCGCTGCCGTAGGCGGGGAAGCGGCCCGACGGCCACCGGACCTGCTGCCGCGCGCCCCACCCGTTGAGGAGCAGGCCGTCGATGCGGGGCCGGTCGGCCACCAGCGAACCGAGGCCGAGCGCGTCGAGTTCGGCGATGGCGCGCGGGGTGAGGCCGTCGCCGCACGTCTTGTCGCGCGGGAACACCGCGGCGTCGACCAGGACGACGTCTCGACCGGCCGTCGCGGCATGTGCAGCGGCCGCCGACCCGCCCGGTCCCGCGCCGACCACCAACACGTCGGCGTGATCGGGGAAGGAGACATCCCGGGGCGTCGATTTCTCAGGGCTCACCCGAACAGTATGTCCGTACCCCGGACCGGATAGGCTCGGCAGGCAGGCGGGATCACGAGGACACTCGGGCCTCCGCCGACACACATTAGCCGGATCAGACGAGATGGGGCGGCGTAGCTGTGAAGTCCACATTCGCCGGGTTGGACCTGGTATCGGATGAGTTCGCCGAAACGGTGCGCTCCTCCTTGCAGAAGGTCGAGGACCTGCTGCTGGGGGAGCTCTCGTCCGGGGACGAGGTCATGACCGAGGCCGCGACCCACCTGGCCAAGGCCGGCGGCAAGCGGTTCCGGCCGATGTTCGCGATCCTCGCCTCGCAGTTCGGGCCGCGTCCCGACTCGGAGGACGTGATCACCTCGGCCACCGTCGTGGAGATGATCCACCTCGCGACGCTCTACCACGACGACGTCATGGACGAGGCCTCCATGCGGCGCGGCGCCCCCAGTGCCAACGCCCGCTGGACGAACTCCATCGCGATCCTCTCCGGTGACTTCCTGTTCGCCCGTGCCTCGCGCCTGGTCTCGACGCTGGGTCCCGAGGCGGTGCGCATCATCGCCGAGACCTTCGCCGAACTCGTCACCGGTCAGATGCGGGAGACCGTCGGCGTGAAGCCCGGCGCGGACCCCATCGACCACTACCTGCAGGTGGTGTGGGAGAAGACCGGTTCACTGATCGCGGCCGCCGCACGCTTCGGTGCGATGGCCTCCGGCGCGACCACCGATGACATCGAACGACTCTCCAAGATCGGCGACATCGTCGGCGTCGCCTTCCAGGTGTCCGACGACATCATCGACATCAGCTCGGTGTCGGTCGACTCGGGCAAGACCCCGGGCACCGACCTGCGCGAGGGCGTCCACACCCTGCCCGTGCTCTACGCACTCACCGGCGACGACGCCACGTCGGAACGACTGCGTGAACTCCTCGTCGGTCCCGACGGCGGTTCACGGCCGCTCACCGACGACGCCGAGGTCGCCGAAGCCCTCAAGCTGCTCGAATCGTCGGCCGGAATGGCAGCTGCGCGAGCGAAGCTGCAGAGCTTCGCCGACGAGGCCCACGCGATGCTCGCCGAGCTGCCGGAGACCCCGGCGCACAAGGCGCTGTCGTCGCTGGTGGACTACACCATCGACCGCGTCGGGTAGCAGGCTCACCAGCCTGGCTTCGACACGGCTCCTCGCTGCGCTCGTCGCCTGCTCAACCAGCAGAGGTCACACGGGCTGCGCTCGTCGCCTGCTCAACCAGCAGAAATCGACACGGCTCCTCGCTGCGCTCGTCGCCTGCACAACCAGCAGAGGACTGTTCTGTCGGCCGAGTAGCGCCGACCGAGCGAAGCGAG
>NZ_JSYC01000072.1:0-15666 GCF_054823965.1 Gordonia sp. GN26
GCGGCGGTGACAACGGCGGCGGTGACAACGCGGGCGGCGACTCGGGTAACGGCAGCCTAGGAAACCTGTTCGGCTCCAGCTAGTCTCACGGCCGGTGGGGAATCAGGCGGCTTCGCGGCCCGACGAATCCCCACCGGCCGAACCGGTTTCGGAGGAGTCGGACTTCTCGCGATCGTTGCCGGCGCTCGTGCTTGGGGAGACGTGACCACCGGCCGACGAGCCGGAATCCGACGATCCGCTGTCGCCGGAGTCTCCGTTGTCCGAACCCGATGCTCCATCGGAACCCGAATCCGACTGATCGGCATCCGGTTTGTCGGAGTCGTCGGGTCGGTCGCCGGAATCTCCGCGGTCGGGCTCGCGCTCGGCGGCGGGCGCCCGGTCATCGGTGGGGGCGTCGTCGACCGCCGGCGGCACAGCGCCGACCGGGACGATCCCCCGCGTTTCCGGCGGACCCTCCGGCTTCTCCGCGCCGGTCGCCACCTCGGACGGCACGGTGACGGTGTATCCGTCGCCAGGAGCGTCCTGTTTCACCGAATCCGCAGCCGTGACCGGCACTGCGGCGGTTCCGGCATTCGGCGCCTGGGTCGGGTAGTAGGCCTCGGCGAGCGCATCCCAACGAGCGAGATCGTCTTTGTCGTAGGCGATTCCGAGCGCGTCGTAGACAGTGGCCACGAGCAGCGCCAGAGGATGCGCCGCATCGTAGACGAGGTACGTGGTGTTGCCGGCGGTGAACTCCTTCGGGTCACCCAGGCGCTCGACGTCGCCGTACGTATGCGGACCGCTGCCCGAGTGAATGGTGAAGAACCCCGCCGCGTTGACGACGAGCGACGTGACCGGTCGGTACGCCACCCACTGGAAGTTGCTGACCGGGTCGCCGACGACGATCACCGAGACGATTCTGACGGTGCCGCTGGCTCCGGGGTCGCGGGCGCCGTTGGCGTCGATCCCGGCCACCTCCACGAATGGCTTCAGGAACGGCATGGTGTCGAGCCAGGCCTTGATCCCCCACGGGCTCCGCGGGTCGGAGACGAGGACGACCATGTCCTTGCCCGGGACCAGGAAGTCATTGTCATAGGCGCGCGGGTTCTCGGCGGCGTCACCGAGTGCATCGGCCCCCTGTGAATAGCCGGTGTAGACGACGAACGGTCGGTCCGCGCCCATGTCGGCGAACGCGGCCATGACGGCCAGATTCTGGTTCATCGCATGTTCTTTGGACTCGTCGTAGCCCGGCGCGAACGGTGCGAGCTTGTTCGAGCGGCCGGCGATGACGGGTCCGAAGGACTCGGGGTAGTTGATGATGAGCGTCTGACGCCCGCCGACGTACGGCAGGTTGCGCGGGATCAGCGTGGTGTCGTTGGTCCCAGGGGTGACGACCATGACCGTGCCGTCGGGCAGGTCAGGGAACATGTCGCTGGTGTTGTCGTGTTGCGTGGCCTCGCGCACGATCTCACGATCGATGAGGGATTCGACGACGGCGGTGACGTTCGTCGATGCGACGGCGATCGGCACGACGGTGCCGAGAGACAGCGCGCTGAGCGTCAGCGATGTGGCTGTCGCGCGCGATGGTCTACGAGAAGATGCGGCAGTTCGCGCCGGTTGAGACCGGTGCTTTCCTCCCCGACGTGCCCCCAATGGACCCTCCTACAGTCGGAAGGAGTCTATGGAGCAGGGGGCCCAGGGCGTGTCATCCAAATGGATTAACACCGACATTCCTGGCACGCAATTATCTTTGACCGGCTAAGGGTTTGGTGTAGGCGGTTCGCCGGTGGGTGTGTGGCAGGGGTGCTGATCGGCTAGGGGCGTCGTGCTGTTGAAGGTCGCACGATCCTGGTGGAGCCGCCCAGGGGAATCGAACCCCTGACCTATTCATTACGAGTGAATTGCTCTACCGACTGAGCTAGGGCGGCGTGCTACGCGAGGCAGCGGAAACGAGTCTAGCGAGTCCATCGCCCGCAACAAAAACCGGCTCCGCTCGCGAGCCTGGACGTGCTCTCGCGCAGAATCGCCACCTGCGCCCAGGTGCACTGTCTGCGGCCCGCGAACCTGGGCTGAGCTGGCGGTTCCGGCGAGGGCTGTGGGCTCAGAACGGGTAGTCGGAGCCGCACGCCACCGGCACGCGATGGGCAGGGTCGAGCGCGTTGCGGACGAGCGCGGCGACGGTCGGGGAGTAGGCCATACCGACGTGACCGATCTTCGACGCCGGGCACACGTCCTGGATCAGCGTGTTGACGACGTTCGGGCCGGGCGTCATGAGGGTGTTCGTGTAGGGCGTCGAGATCTCGTCGTTGCGGGTCGCGAAGTTGACGTAGTCGATAGACGGGTGCCGTGGACCCCAATAGCTCTGGCCCGGGGCTCGTGCCGGCAGGCGGTCGGTGATCGACCCGACGCGCGAGACTCCCTGGTGCGACGCCGACAAGGAGATGAGGGTGTCCACCTGTGCGGCACGACCGGGGAGCTGTGTCACCAGTTGGGCGATCGCCCCGCCCTGGCTGTGGCCGATGAGGTCGACCTTGGCGGCGCCGGTTGCGGTGAGCACTCTGTCGATGAATGGCGCGACCTGCTGCGCCGCGGCCCGTTCCTTGTTACCGAGACCGCCGGTGTTGCCGCTCCACGACGCCTGGCCGTAGGTGAGGCTGAAGACGCAGTAGCCGGCGTTGGCGAGGGTGGGAGCGAGGTACGCCCAGTTGGCGCTCTGGTTCATCGCGGTGGCGTGCAGCAGGACGACTGGGTCGCGGCCTTCCCGATCCCGGCAGTCGAACCGGTTGCTGCCGGCCGGCGACTCGGTGGCCGGACTCAGGTAGTGCTCGGCGATCGCCTGGTTGGCATCCGTGGTGACTGGGAAGGGTGCGGCCTGCGCGGCGCCCGGGGTGAGCAGTAGGCACGCAGCGGCCAGCGCGGCCGCGGCGGCGGCGAGTCGTGGTCGAAGTCGGTTCACACGAGAATTGTCACCCATGATCGTCGACGCGACGGCAGAACTCGACGCCGCGCGGTGAGAGTGCGTAGCCGACTTCGAGGCTCTCGGTCAGTCCGAGTTTCTTCAATTTGGTGACGTCGTTCTTGAAACCGGCTCGGTCTCTGCCGAGTTCGGCCGCGAGGTCGGTGGACACGACGCCGGGTCGGCGGCCGATGATCTCGAGGGTGGCGCGCGTCCAGGGGCCGTTCTTGGAGCGGGCGTCCATCCGGTCGAGCCGCAAGCGGATGTCCGCGACGTCGTCGTCGGAGAGATCGTCATCGGCGCGCAGTGCGATCCGCGGGTCTTCCCCGATGCATCGGAGTCCGATCCGGTACGTGGGGTTGTGGGTGTTGACGCACAGGGTGGCCCGTAGCTCGTCGACGCTCTCGTAGCCGGCCCGTCGCGCCTCCTTCGGGGTGATCTGTGCAGGATCCACGCGCTCCATCGACGTCACCTCGATGACGTGCGTCAGTGCGATGAAGCTCGACCCGGGCCGGATGCGTGGATGCCCCCAACGTCGGAAGGCGAGGTCGACCGAACCGTCGGCGATCCCGCGCGCTACAGCTGCTGTGAGGAGCACACCTTCGACCGTAGCGAGGGCGCCGTGGCTGCGCAGACAGTCCGGGTAGCGGTGCGTGCGATGCCTGTGGAACTCGTCTGAGATGTTGCTGAGAGCTGTTGTAGGGTGACCCGAGATCAGCGACGGCAGTGCCGGCGCCCGGGGGGATCTTCCTTTTTGGTGTCGTGTCGTCGCGTGCACAACTGACGACGACGATCACCATCCGGGGGGGAGGGGTCTCATGGTGCTGCCGCGTCCGCACTCGCTGTGGTTTCCCGACGTTCCCGCGTGGCCGTCGTCCGGTGCCACGCCGGCAGTCGATCTGGCCGCTTACCTCGCGCGATTCCGTTCCGTCGACGCAGTTCAGGGCGATGTCGGCGGCGCCGCGGTGGCCGTGCTCGACGCCCCGGCCCCGCCGGTAGAGCCGTCGGCGCCGAGGTTCGAGGCCCCGCTCGCCGAAGTCCCGGCAAAGCCGTCGTCCGATCTCGATTCCTTCCTCGCCGAGGCCGGGAAGTCGGTCCGCGCGAAGCGAAAGGCTGTGTCCGGCACGGCTCCCGGTTGGCGACGATTCCTCGGTTCGGGACCGCGAATCGCGGGTGCGGCAGCCGCAATTCTTGTGATTGTCGCCACAGTGGTCGCCGCTGTCACCCTCGCCAGTGGTGGTTCGGAGGGCCCCGTGGTCGCCGCGGACACCACGGAGTCCACCTCGCCCACAGAGGCGCCGTCGACGTCGGGGGTGGTCAGTCACCCGGCCTGCGCGCAGCGTCCCGTCGGTTCGGGGACCACGGTGTCGAATGACGACGAGAAGGGCGACCAAGAGTCCGGCCCGGGCGCGATCCGCGCGTTCAACCACGCCTACTACGTGTTGCGGTCGGCGAAAGCCGCACGCGCAGTGGCAGCCCCGGGGGCCGTCGCCTCCGAGTACGTGATGCAGCAGTACATCGATCAACGCCCGATCGGCACGCGCCACTGTCTGAAGATCACCGAACGGGCTCCCGGCGAGTACTCGGTGGTGCTCACCGAATTGCAGCCCGACGCGGCGCCCATCACCTATCGCCAGGTCATCCGCACGTCCACAACGGGCGGCAAGACCTACATCCAATCCATCAAGTCCGTCGAATGAGTTCAGACACAGAGCCATTCGGATGGCGCAGAAAGGTAGTGCTGAGATGACCCAGAGTCGAGGTCGGCATCGTAGGCGTCGGGCCCCGAGTGGTCCGGTCTTGTCGGTGACGTCTGCTGTTGTGGCAGTGTCGATTACTGCTGGTGCGGGTGCGGCGTTTGCTGTTCCGGAGCAGGGTGGCACTGATCCGTTGGATTCGGCGCCGGGTCAGGGTGGTACGAGTCCGTCGGATGTTGCGCCGGGTGCTCCGGCTCCGGGTGATGCGGTGGTGCAGCCGGTTGTGGTTCCGGGTCCGGGGTCGATTCCGGGTCCGCCGGTGGAGGCTCCGTATCAGTCGTATGACCAGTCGTTGTCGCAGAGTTACCAGCAGCCGTATTCGCCGGCGATCACCAATCCTGTTGCGCCGCGGGTTGCTCCGCCGGTGCGTCCGATTGCGCCGCCGCCGGACAAGATTCGTGTGGGTAACTTCGTGACCGATGTTCCGCAGGGTGTGTCGTCGGAGGATGTCAATTCGATCAACGCGTGGTCGGCGTATGGCGAGGCGAAGATCGCTCAGGGTTTGATCTCGGTGGGTGTGCCGGAGGATGAGGCCAGTCGTCGTGCTGCTGCCACGATCATCGGTGTGATGGCTGGTGGTACGGCTGGTGCTGTGGCGCTTGGTATTCCGGCGGCGGTGGTGGGTGCTGTTGGTGGGGCAGGGGTCGGTGCGATCGCAGGAGCCGTCGTTGGTTGCGTTTTCACTTATTGCGCTACCTCGGGAATCGATTCGCTCGCAGGAGCCGGTATCGGAGCCGCTGTTGGTGGTGTCGGTGGTGCTGCAGCGGGTGCTGCGCTCGGGTTCGCTATCGGAGGCGCCGCGGGTGGTCTCCTGGCGTACTCGCTGGGTGCCGGCGATCCGGGTGCAAATCCGGAAGAACCTTGGAAGAACGATGGTCCGCGCCATGCGGCGCCCGAGGCCGAGGGCCCAAATCAGTTCGAGTTTCAGCTGTCTGCTGAGGAGGCTCGCAAGTCAGGTCTCCCAGCCGTTGACTACGTGGTCAACAGTCGCGGTGACGTGAAGGCCAGGGTCGGTACGACCTCGTACAACTGGTCCGGTGCACAGGCTCGCGCACCGTATGCGGTTCTCGGTGCGGGTGTCGAGAAGTCGGTTCGGGATTGGACTCGGGCACAGTCGGACCATTTGAAGAAGGCCGTACCCGGTAGCGATATTCTCTGGCCAGCCGAGCAAGCTCGCTAAGCGCTCCACTCCGCGAATGCGTCGAGAAATCAAACCAACTGCACGCTATTGTTTAAGTGAGGAATTGATGAAAAGACTATTCGTACTGTTGGCGGGAGTGTTAACGGTGGTCGCTAGCGTCACCGTGGGTACCGGTCAAGCCGATGCAGGACCGCTTCAACAGCTGAACACCAATGGGAACACTTTCGGGACCTTCGGCGACCATTCCCTCTGCCGGGGTGCTATCACCTATCGGATTGACTCGGTGGCCAAGAAGCGGGGATTGGTGAAAGTGACGGCGACTTCTCACGGATTCCTCGGTGAGGGGGCAGGTTGGAAGAAGAACCCACGGTGCCGTGTCCTCTTCAAAACCGAAATTCACAGTGGTAGAGGTCTGTTCCTGGAGAAGTGGACCACGGGTTCGTTCGGACCGCGTGCCGGCGAGAAGAAGGTTTGGGACGTACTAACAGGTTCAGGGCCGGGGTATATCGGGATTACGACCTATGCGGCGAACAGTCCTTTACGAATCCCGCAATCGCCGGCGGGGCCCGCGTTCTTCATGATCGTCCCGTAGCCCAATCCGGGTTCCAACCGCTGTACGAAAGGCCTCGGTTCAGAAACACGCGCGCACTAACACCGTTCGGGTGATGCAGTGGTACGGCGTCTCGATTTCATGTTTTGCCGTATGTTTCACTGCCTGGCCGTAGTTCCCCGCGCGCTCCCAACGAACGCAACGGGGATGAGACGAAGCGACTCTTAATGGTGCTGGTTGGCGCGGCACTCACCGTGATGACGGTTGCCCGGTTCTCGGTGCGGGTGTCGAGAAGTCGGTTCGGGATTGGACTCGGGCACAGTCGGACAACGGGAAAAGGCGTTCGCCTCGCGAATTGGGCACGCGGGAAAGAAAAAGCGACGGAGACGAGGAGAAACTGAATGAAAAGACTGTTCATCGGATTAACTGTTGGTGTTTTCGCGGCTGTGTCCGCCCTGGTGGGTTCGGGCGAGACGGCCGCTGCCCCCATCCCGAACATCGCGCTCTACGGCAACAATCTCGCGACTATGGGTGACCATTCACTGTGCCGTGGCACCGTCAATCTCGCGATTCAGACTCCGAACGATAAGCGCGGTGTGGTTCGTGTGACTGCACGGTCAGGTGGCTTCGGCGGTGACGGAGCGAGCTGGAAACGAAATCCCAAGTGTCGCGTACTCTTCCAGACCACGTACACCGGTCTTCGGGGCTATGCACTGCACAAATGGGTGTCGGCGACGTTCGGTCCCCGTCCCGGTGAGAAGAAGGTGTGGGATGTCCCGACGGGATCGGGACCGGCGACTATTGGTATCACGACGTACGCCGTGAACAACCCGGTCAGAACACCCACAGGTGGTCTCGTGGGTTTTCACATGCTTGTCCCCTAGAAGGGTCGTGTCAGATGATGAGTCAGCGTGAATCCGCTTCACCATGGCAACTACGCGTGACCCCGTACCCTGATCGACGATGACTGCTCCAACACTTCGAGACGGCGACCCGCAGATCTGGGATGAGCGGGCCGTCGTTGTTTGTGGCACCGCAGGCGGGGTCGGCACGTCTGTCGTGTCGGCACTCCTTGCCGAACATCGCGCCGCGACGAGCCTCGGCCTGCTCTCGTGGTGGGTCGACGCTTCCGGCAACGATTGCGACATCGAACTCCGTCTCCGCGGAACAGGTAACGAGGAGTTGTTGCGCACCGCGTCGGGCACGGGCCTGTGGTTGCCGCCCGACGAGGCGGCGGTCACCGACGCCGTCGTCGAGGTGTGGCGTCAGGGAGCAGTACCGGTGATCGACGCCGGTGCGCACCCGCTGACGCTGCTGCCCGAACTCGCCGAAGACGACCTCCCGAACCTCACGCCGGTCCTCGTGATCAGTCCGCGCCCAGACCTGCTCAACCGGGCACGTGTCATCTTCACGGAGTGGGACCGCGCCGGCGTACTCGAGAGCACCGTCGTCGTGATCGACTCCCAGCTGCCGGTACAGCAGCAGACGGGCCTCGCGGACATGCTCGTCGGCGTGGTGTCCGGGTCGGTCGGCACGGTGATCGGCCTCGACTACGACCCGGTCCTCGGCGCCGGGACCGCGCTCGACGAGGACGCCCGCCGCGGGTTCTTGCCGGCAACGATCGAGTCCATCGCGAAGCTCGCGGCAGCTACATCGAACCGACGCTGACAGCTTCTTCGAACTGCGGGCTGATTACCGGAATCGGATACTCAGCCCGCACTCTGTACAGACGCCCCTGTCCCATCGTCCGGTGAGCGTGCACCATGGGTGATCATGACCGGCTCCGACAGAACGCCACTCACCAGACGACAAGCGTCCGACGCCGTCGTCGATCCGTGGCGGGTACTCGCATACACGCTCCAAGCGGCTTATCGCACCGGTTCGATGGTGCGCGGTGGCGAGTTCGTGAACAGAATCATCGACGCCGCCGAAGACGCTGGGCACCATCCCGACATCGACCTGAGGTACAACTCTGTGCATCTCGTGCTCATGACACACAGCACGCACCAGATCACCGAGGAAGACGTGGCTCTCGCGAACCGGATCGCGGCCATCGCCGACGACATGGATCTCGAGAAGACGCCCACTCCCGTCAGCCGATTCGACCTTGCGATAGATGCCCTCGACATCGATGCCATCCGGCCGTTCTGGAAAGCGGTCCTGGGCTACTCCGACGTGCCCGCCGACGAGATCATCGACCTGGTCGACCCGGCCGGACGACTACCGTCGGTCTGGTTCCAGCAGATGGATTCCCCGCGCCCGGAGCGCAATCGGATACACATCGACCTGCGGATGCCGCATGACGAGGTGCAAGAACGTCTGCGCTCGGCCCTTGCCGCCGGTGGCCGGCTGCTCAGCGATGACTTCGCGCCTGAATGGTGGACGCTCGCCGACGCCGAAGGCAACGAGATCTGCCTCTGCACGTGGCAGCCGCGGGCCGCGTGAGTCTCAACTCAAGAAAATCGACCGACAGGTGGCCCTTTCGCATCTCCGGCCGAGCAGGCAGCATGGGGGAGTATGACCGGGTCCACGCGTGCACCGCTCACCGCCAAGCAAGCCACCGAGGTCGTCGCCGACCCGTGGCGCGTCGTCGCCGACAAGCTCGTGGCCGCCTACCGCACCGGGTCGATGGTGCGGGGGCTCGAGTTCGTCGCCAAGATCGTCGACGCGGCAGAGGAAGCCAACCATCATCCCGACGCCGACCTGCGGTACGGCTCAGTACATCTCACCCTCACGACACACAGCGCGCATCAGCTGACCGAAGCCGATGTGGCCCTGGCCAACCGGATCACCGGGATCGCCGCCGAGATGGCGCTCGAGAAACTCACGGACCCGGTAACGGCGACCGAACTGGCGATCGACGCCATGGACATCGGGGCGATCCGTCCGTTCTGGCAGGCCGTTCTGGGTTACTCCGACGGGAACGACAAGGAACTCGCGGAGCTCGCCGACCCGGCCGGGCGGTTGCCGTCGGTGTGGTTCCAGCAGATGGATGAGCCTCGCCCGCAACGTAACCGAATCCACTTCGACCTCTGCCTACCGCATGACGAGGTACACGAACGGCTGCAGGCGGCGATCACCGCCGGTGGCCAACTGTTGTCGGATGAGTTCGCACCGGCGTGGTGGATTCTCGCCGACCCCGAGGGCAACGAGATCTGCCTGTGCACCTGGCAGGGACGGGACTGAAACAGCTGGAAACGAAACAAGCCGGTTCGATCGAGGTGATCGAACCGGCTTGTGACACAGAATCTTACGAGCAGAGACCCTCGTCCTGCGCCGCCTTGGCGACCGCGGCCGCGACGGCCGGTGCGACCCGGTCGTCGAGCGGGCTCGGCACGATGCGATCGGCACGCAGGTCATCAGACGCCACCGAGAAGATCGCGTCTGCCGCAGCGATCTTCATGCCCTCGCTGATCCGGCGTGCGCCCGCGTCGAGCGCGCCCTTGAAGACGCCCGGGAAGGCGAGCACGTTGTTGATCTGATTCGGGAAGTCGCTGCGTCCCGTTGCGACGACGGCCGCGTACTTGGCGGCGACCTCGGGGTGGATCTCCGGATCGGGGTTCGACAGCGCGAACACGATCGCGTCGTCGCTCATCGACGCGATGATCTCCTCGGGGATGAGGCCGGCCGAGACGCCGATGAAGACGTCGGCGCCGTCGAGTGCCTCCACCGCACCGCCGGTCAGGCCGCGCGGGTTGGTGCGCGCCGCCAGGTCGGCCTTCGACTCGTTGAGGCCGTCGCGGCCCTCGGAGACGATGCCCTTCGAGTCGAGCACGATGACGTCGGTGATGCCGACGGCGAGCAGGATGTTGGCACATGCGACGCCCGCGGCGCCGGCGCCGGAGATGACGACGCGCAGGCTGGTGATGTCACGGCCGAGGTGGGTGACGGCGCCCTTGAGGGCGGCGAGAACCACGATCGCGGTGCCGTGCTGGTCGTCGTGCATGACCGGGCAGTCGAGGGCCTCGATGACGCGACGCTCGATCTCGAAGCAGCGCGGTGCCGAGATGTCCTCGAGGTTGACCGCACCGAAGCTCGGACGCAGACGGATGAGGGTCTCGACGATCTCGTCGGGGTCCTTGGTGTCGAGAACGATCGGGATCGAGTTGAGTCCGGCGAAGCTGCGGAACAGTGCGGACTTGCCCTCCATGACCGGCAGCGACGCACGCGGGCCGATGTCACCGAGGCCGAGCACGGCCGATCCGTCGCTCACCACGGCCACCAGACGGTCGGTCCAGGTGTACTTGTTCACCAGGGTGGCGTCGGTGTCGATCGCGCGCGACACCTGGGCGACGCCCGGGGTGTAGGCGATCGACAGGTCGCGCTGGGTGTCGATGGGCGCCCGCAGCTCGACCGACAGCTTGCCGCCGGCATGCGCCAAGAAGATCTCGTCGTCGGTGATCGGTAGATCGGCAATGGTCGGTTCGGTGAACGGGGTGTCGCCCATACGTGTGTCCTCCGTGCTTGTCACGGTCGGGTCCTCCTGAATACCGCGAAACGCGGGTTGCATCGTCTCGCCGGCCACGCTGCCCGCGAGCTATCGAGATCCGCATCGACGCCGGGGCGGGTAGCTCGGCGGACGCGAATCGGGCGCTCGAGCGAGGGTGACGCTCGTTACGGCCGCATTAAGTGTCTCACTGCTTGGGACCGTTCTGGAAGCCGGGTCGCTGCTGGTGACGGCTTCATCGGACATTGGTAAGGTACAACTTGTGTCTATGTCGCATACCTCTGCTGAATCCGCTGCTGAGCGCGTATATGCCGAGGTCAAGGAGCAGATTCTCACAAATGAGATCGCCGGCGGTGAGCTGATCAGCGAGGGTGAGATCGCCTCGAAGTGCTCGGTCAGCCGCACCCCCGTGCGTGAGGCGTTCCTGCGTCTCGAGACCGAGGGATGGATGCGGCTCTACCCGAAGCGGGGAGCGCTCGTGGTGCCGATCGGCGACCGCGAGAAGCGCGACGTCGTCGACGCTCGGCGCCTCCTCGAGGGACATGCCGTCCGGTCGGTCACGTCCCGGCCCGCCGCAGTCGCCCAACTGGTGGCGCGCCTCCGCGACAACCTCGATGCCCATCGACGCGCCGACGCCACCGACGCGGCCGAGTTCTCGCGCCTCGACGCCGAGTTCCACCAGCTCATCGCCGCGGCCGGCGACAATCCGCTCCTCGCCGACTTCTACACGACGTTGGGGGAGCGTCACCGACGCATGACGATCGCCTCGGTGCATCGCGACGCCGCGGTGGCGACGCGCATCCTCACCGATCACCTCGACCTCCTCGGCGCCATCGAATCCGCGGACGCCGACCGTTTCGAACACCTCTTGGCAGGGCACCTCGCCGGTGTCCACGATCTCTCGGGAGAACCCGCATGACCGACAACCGCAACCGCTTCGGATGGCCCGCCGTCTCGCTGGCCGTCTTCGCGACCGCGTGGGGCGGCAACGAGTTCACCCCGCTGCTGGTCTTGTACCGGCAGATCACCGATCTGTCGCCGGTCGTCGTCGACGCCCTGCTGTTCGCCTACGTCCTGGGCATCGTGCCCGCGCTGCTGATCGGTGGGCCGCTGTCGGACCGCTTCGGCCGACGGCCGCTCATGCTGCCTGCGCCGGTGTTCGCCGCGTTGGGTTCGGTGTTGCTGGCCGCGGGGTCGCAGTCGGTGACCCTGCTGACCACGGGGCGTATCTGCAGCGGCATTGCCCTCGGCCTGTCGATGGCCGTCGGCGGCAGCTGGATCAAGGAACTGTCCGACCGCGACGGTGCGCGGGCGGGGGCCGGCGCCGGACGGGCGGCGATGAGCCTGACCGCCGGATTCGGCATCGGTGCGGGCGTCGCCGGCGTCCTCGCCCAGTGGGGTCCGTGGCCGCATGTGCTGCCGTATCTGGTGAACATCGCCATCGCGGTGTGCGCGGGAGCCCTGCTGACGGTCGTGCCGGAGACACGATTCCGCAGTTCGACGCCGGGCCGTCTGGTCGACGACCTGCGTATCCCGGCTGCCGGTCACCGACGGTTCATCTTCGTCGTCCTGCCGGTCGCGCCGTGGGTCTTCGGTGCTGCCGCGTCGGCGTACGCGATCATCCCGGCGCTGATGTCGGCACGGACCTCCGGCGCGCCGATCGCGTTCGCGGCACTGTGTTGTGTCCTGGGACTCGGTGCCGGATTCGGTATTCAATCGGTGGGCCGACGCATCGACGTGCCGGGGAGCTCGCGCGGCGTGGTCGTCGCCCTCACGACCCTGGTCGCGGGCATGCTGGTCGCCGCGCTGGCCGCGCACGTGCTGACGGTGTGGCTGTCGCTGGTCGCCGCGACGCTGCTGGGTTGCGGCTACGGCATGGCGCTGATCGCCGGCCTCCTCGAGGTGCAGCGCCTCGCCGGGCCCGACGACCTCGCCGGTCTGACCGCCGTCTTCTACAGCGTGACCTACCTGGGCTTCGCAGTCCCCGCGCTCCTGGCGTGGATCACCGAGACCTGGACCTCGATCACCTACACGGAGATGTTCCTGTTCGGTGCGATCGCCGCGCTGGCCTGCCTCGCGGTCGCCGCGTCGGGGCACACCAGGCATCGCCCGGAGGTCCGGCCGGAGGTCGTCGAGCAGCCGATGCGCGACGAGGGCGTCGTCACCGGACAGTCGCACTGAGACGACGCCGGGTACCCTGCTGAGTGTTTGGTCGGGGCTCGCCAGGGAGCAGAAGCGGGTCCCAACCGCGGGGTGTGACGAGCGAGTGTGGAAAGGCGCGGGGTGATGGTGCTGGCTGCGTGGGTCGTGATCGTGTCCGCGCTGGTGCTGATACTCCCGGGCGCCTTCGTGGGGCGGCGGATGAACCTGCCGTGGCCGGTGGCGTTCGCGGCCGGACCCGCCATCACCTTCGCCCTGGTCTCCATCCTCACCGTCCTGTACTCGGCGGTCGGCTTCGAATGGAACGCGGTGTCGGCGCTCGTCGGTCTGGTCCTGGCGCTCGTCGGTGCCTGGCTGTATGCGCGCCTGCTCGGTACCGGAATCGGGCGTCGCCTCGCGCCGGCACCGGCGGACACCGGTGAGCAACGCGTCGGGCGCACCGCGATGCTGCGCGCGGGGGCAGGCCTCGGACTCGGTGGACTCATCATCGCGATCACCTGCATCCGACCGGTGGCCAAGACCGCCTTCGCGGGCCTGAACAACATCTCGCAGGTATGGGACTCGTTGTGGCACGCCAGTTCCCTGCGGTGGATCGACGAGACGGGTGTCGGTTCGGCCATGCGCATGGGCGAGCTGATGAACTACGACACCCAGGGGTTCAATTACTACCCGAACACGTGGCACGCACTGGGCGCCTTGCTGTTCCCGCTGACCGGCGCGAACCCCGTCGAGCTGTACAACACGTATTCGCCTGCGGTGCTGGCTGTCACGGTCCCGCTGGGTGTGGCATCGTTGGCCTACTGGTTCGCCCGTCACCGCTACGACGTCGACAATTCTGCGCTCATCGCCGGCACCGCCGCCGCTGTCTCCGCGCTGTTCCCGTCGCTCCCGTATGTCGAGGTGCAGTTGACCTCGGTGCCCAACGCCGTCGGCGTGAGCCTTGCTCCGGTCGCGGCGGTCCTGGTTCTCAGCGTCGTCCGTGACCGGTCGCGGGTGGCGCCCGCCGCCCTGGCCGTGGCAGGCGTGACGGCAACGCATCCTTCGGGTCTGATCCTTGTCGGCGTCATCGTCGGACTGTGGTGGCTGTGCGAGGGACTGTGGCGTCCGGCGACGAGTCGTCTCGCCGATCTCGCGACACTCGCCGTCACCGCCGTGCTCACGATGATCCTGATCTTCCCCGTGGTGATAGGCACGATCCGGGTCGCCGACACCAACGAACTCCCGTTCTTCGACTTCCGGGAGGAAGGGATCGGGGTGCTGCGCGGCCTGGCGCAAGGCGCGTTCAACGGCACGATCCCGCTGGAGCTCAACCACTTCCCGATCTGGCCGCTGATCATCGTGACGGTTCTCGGCCTCGGGGTGCTGGCCTGGCTGCGCTGCTGGGCTGGACTCGCCGTCTGGGTGGTCTTCGCGCTGGTGACCACCAACTCGGTGGTGTCGCTCGGTCCGCTGTCGTACCCGCTCGGCGCGATCGGCGGCTACTTCTACAACTCGCCGCACCGACTCACGTTCGTCGTCGCGATCTTCTCGGCAGCGGCGGCGGGTGTCGCTATCGGCGTGGCGGTGGTCGCGCTGATCGGCGTCGTCGGGCGGCGGTTCGGTCAGTCCGACGAGACGACCGCCAAGGGCACCGCACGCGCGGGTTGGCTGGTCGCGGCGACCTACGTGGTGCTGCTCGCGCTGATCGCCGGCGCCGCAGTGGTCCGCTACCCGCCGAACGCACAGATCGCCTCGAAGGAACGTGGCGGCAAGTACGTCGGCCCCGACGACCTCGCCGCCTACGCCTGGCTGGCATCACAGCCCGACGCGCAGGACGTGCTCGTCCTGAACAACCTCGACCAGGGCACGGGCTGGCTGTACCCGGTCACCGGCGTCACCCCGATGTTCCCGTTCTACCGGGCCAACGAATTCTCCGACCGGCAGCGCGACCTCTTCTGGGGTGTCGCGAAGATCGGCGCCGACCCTGCGATCGACCAGATCGTCCGGGACATGAACGTGCACTACGTGATCGACTCGCCGACGAGCTACTGGGAGTTCCAGCGCGGCCGGCCCGACCCGGCAAACGGCCACCAGGGCGACCCGTTCCTCGAACTGCGCGAGAACGGCGCTCCCGGATTGACCGAGGTCTTCCGTCAAGGCGAGGCCGTCGTCTACCGCGTCAACGACCTGGTCTACCCGCCGCCCCCACCCGTCGAAGGTGCTCCGGCCGAAGGCGTCCCGCCCGTCCCGGCCCCTGTTCCCTGAGGTGCGAGGAGCGTTAGCCGCTGGGCTGAGTGGCGACGCGGCCCACTCGCTCCCCGAGGTGCGAGTGTGGTTGCGCCCGTCGTCTATCGTTCCCTGCGGGTGCGAGTGTGGTTGCGCGCGTCGTCCATCGCTCCCTGCGGGTGCGAGTGTGGTTGCGCGTCGTCCATCGCTCCCTGAGGTGCGAGCGCAGCGAGCCTCGAAGGGCTGGTGAGACACCGTCGCCCACCTAGTTACCGGTCGACGTCAACCCGGCTGGCAGACTTCGATCGACGTCTGTCGGTCGGGTTGAGGTTCGGCAGTCGGATCGGGGCGCTTCTCAGGGAGCGGACCCTTTCGACCCTGACGACGGCCGGTTCACCAGCCCTTCGAGGCTCGCTGCGTCAGCTGCGCGGGTACGCCGCGGCGAGGAGGATCGAGGCGAGGGTGGCTTCG
>NZ_JSYC01000180.1:0-11160 GCF_054823965.1 Gordonia sp. GN26
CGCTAGCGACGAGCCGTATCGAAACCAGCTCTCTACCCGCGCTATTCACCCATCAACCCGACCACGTACTCACCGATCACCAGACACGAGGTGATCCCCGGCGATTCGATGCCGAACAGGTTGACCAGCCCGGCGACGCCGTGGGTGGCCGGCCCGTGGATGACGAAGTCGGCGCCCGCCTCGCCTGGTCCGCTGGTCTTGGGCCGGATGCCCGCGTACGCGGGAGTCAGTGTCCCCGAGGGTAATCCGGGCCAGTAGCGGCGGATCGAGGTCTCGAAGTCGGTCAGGCGTGTCTCGTCGACCGAGTAGTCGAGCTCCCCGCCGTCGGACCCGCTGTCCAACCACTCCACGTCGGGCCCGAACCGTGCCGCGCCGGCAAGGTCCATGGTGAAGTGCACGCCCAGACCGCCATCGACAGGTACCGGGTAGACCAGGTGATCGAATGGTGCTCGGGCACCGGACAATCCGAAGTAGTTGCCCTTCGCCAAGTGTCGTGGCGGGATCGGACCGTCGAACCCGTCCAGGGAGCGGGCAACGTCCCACGCACCCAATCCGGCGCAGTTCACGAGCACTCGCGCCGACGCCGATCCGCCCTCAGCGGTGTCGACGGTGATTCCACCGCCGTCGACGCACCCGCCGATCACCTTGCTGCGCAACGCCACTGCGCCACCAGAGGACTCGAGGTCGCGTCGCAGCGCCCGGACCACCCCGTCGACGTCGACGATCCCGGTCGACGGTGACAGCAGCGCCGCCACGCCGTGCACGTCCGGTTCCAACTCATGGAGTTCAACGCTGTCGATCCGTCGCAGGTCGTCGACACCATTCGCGTGCCCGTGCCGGAGCAAAACATCGAGCCGGTCGGTCTGGGCGTCGTCGGTGGCCACGATCAGCTTTCCGGGACGACGCCACGAAACGCCGTGCTCGTCGCAGTATCGGGTGAGGAGTTCGCGTCCTTGCACGCACAACCGAGCCTTCAAGCTGCCTTCGGGATAGTAGATACCGGCGTGGATGACCTCCGAACTCCGCGACGTGGTCTGCGTACCGACCGCGTCGGCGGCCTCGAGGACGATGACCTCACGCCCGGTCGACGCCAGCGCACGGGCCACGGCCAGGCCCACGATCCCGCCGCCGACCACCAGGCAATCGGTCCGTTCCACCGGGTTCTCCCTTCTCGTCGCGGATCAATCATCCCGGTACGGGTCACGTTCTCGGGCACACTGGGCTGATGCGGCACTCTGATGTTCTCGCGATCGTGCAGGCCGGTGGGCGTGGTTCCCGGATGGAGGTGCTGACCGATCGGCGGGCCAAACCGGCGTTGCCGTTCGCGGGGAACTATCAGCTCATCGACTTCCCGCTGTCGAACCTGCACCACAGTCACGTCGATGACGTCTGGCTCTGTGTCCAATACGAGGCGGAGACGTTGACCCAACTGGTCGCCGGTGGGCGCCCCTGGGACCTCGACCGCACCAGCGGCGGGCTGCGCATCGTGATGCCAGAGCAGACCGACGCACCGGAGACCGAGGACGGCTTCGCCACCGGCAACGCCGACCTGCTCTACCGGATCCGCGACCGCATCGCCGAACACGGTCCGGCCGAGGTGATCGTCATGAGCGCCGACCACGTCTACGACTTCGACTTCCGGGACGCGCTCGACACTCACCGCAACCGCGGCGCCGAATGCACCATCGTCACCACGACCTGTTCGCTGGAGGAGGCGTCCCAGCACGCCACGGTCACCTCGCGTCGCGACGGCACCGTCCGCGAGTTCCGCTACAAACCCGACCGGGCGACCACTCGCACGATCGCCACCGAGATCTTCATCTACAACCCGCAGGTGCTCATCGAAGGACTCGAAAACCTGGCGAGCGAGACGACGGTCGGTGCGGCCGAGGACGACACGGGCCTTGGCGACTTCGGGGAACACCTCGTGCCCTGGTTCATCGACCGCGGAAAGACTGTCGCACACGCGATGCAGGGATACTGGATCGACGCCGGGCGCCCGGAGACCTACCTGCAAGCCCACCGAGACCTGATCGACGGCAAGATCGACGTCTTCCGCGCCGAGCGACCGGTCCTGACGAATCAGCCGCAACGCGCCGCAGCCCGTATCGAAGCCGGGGCCGTCGTCGAGGACAGCCTCGTCAGCAGCGGCGCCCACGTGCGCGGAACCGTTCGACGCAGCGTCCTCGGACCGGGCGTCGTCGTCGAGAAGGGGGCCACCGTCGTCGACTCGGTCATCTTCGGTGACACCGTCATCGGCGCCGGCGCGACCGTCGCCTGGTCGATCCTCGATGAACGTGTCCGGGTGGGGCCGCGGGCAACGATCGGTGGCCATCCCCGAACCCGGCCGGTGCCCACCGAGAAGATCACTCTCATCGGGATGGACACCCAGATCCAGCGGGGGGCCAAGGTGCCTCTCGGCGACCGCGTCGAATGTCACCGTCGCATTCGCTGACTGATAGCGTCGCGCGGGTGATCGAGACCGCGCGTACCTGGCGAGACCACGACCCGGATCCGGCGACCCGCGCCGAACTCACCCGCCTCATCGAGGGGGCCGAAGCCGGAGATGCTGCGGCCGCCGCCGACCTCGACTCCCGATTCCGCGGCCCACTGACCTTCGGTACCGCAGGACTGCGCGGCGAGGTCGGGGCAGGGGAGACCCGCATGAACGTCGCGGTCGTCACCCGCGCCACGTACGGCCTCGGCCGCCACCTCATCGACACCGTCGGACCCGACGCGCGCGTCGTCGTCGGCTGCGATGCCCGGTACGGTTCCGATGCCTTCCTCGAGGCCACCGCCGAAGTCCTTGCCGCACAGGGTCTCACCGTCATGACACTTCCGCGTCAGCTCCCGACTCCGGTGACCGCCTACGCGACCCGCGCGCTCGACTGCGACGCAGGGGTGATGATCACCGCGTCGCACAATCCGCCCGCCGACAACGGGTACAAGGTGTATCTCGGTGGCCGCGCCACCGACGCCGCCGGGCGCGGCGTCCAGATCGTCCCGCCCGCCGACGAACAGATTGCGGCCTTCATCGCCGCCGCACCGCCGGCCGACCAGATCGCCCGCGACGCTGCCTCTGTTGTCGCCCTCGACGATTCGGCTCTCGACGCCTACATCGCCCGAGCCGGCGCACTTCGTCCCGGTTCCGAACCCAGCCCGGTGCGTGTCGTCCTGACCCCGATGCACGGGGTGGGCGGTGCGACGGCGCTAGCCGTCCTGGGCGCCGCGGGTGTCACCGACGTCCACGTCGTCGACGAACAGTTCTCTCCCGACCCGGATTTCCCGACCGTCGCCTTCCCGAACCCGGAGGAACCCGGCGCCCTCGACCGCGCGCTCGATCTGGCCCGCGACGTCGACGCACATGTGGTGATCGCCCTGGATCCCGACGCCGACCGCTGCTCGGTCGCCACCCCGGCCCGCGACGGCTGGCGACAGCTCAGCGGCGACGAGATCGGCTGGCTGCTGGGTGAACAGGCTGCCCGGGACGCCGACCGCAGCGGCGACACGCTCGCCTGCTCGATCGTGTCGAGCCGACTTCTGGGCAAGATCGCCGCCCACCACGGTCTGCGATTCGCCGCGACCCTCACCGGCTTCAAATGGATTGCCCGGACACCGGATCTACGGTTCGGGTACGAGGAGGCCATCGGGTACTGCACCGACCCGGATGCCGTGCGAGACAAGGACGGAATCTCCGCGATGGTCCGCGTCATCAGCCTCGTCGAAGAACTCGCAACCGATGGCCGCACACTCGCCGATCTGCTCGACGACCTCGCACGACGCCACGGCCTCCACGCCACGGCGCCACTGACGATCCGCGTCGACGATGTCGCCGAGATCGGCCAGATGATGGACCGGTTGCGCACCACCGAGGTCGACGCACTCGCCGGTTCCGAGGTCGTCGAGGTCCTCGATCTCGCCGCAGGTTCCGCCGACCTTCCGCCCACCGACGCACTCGTGCTGCGCACGGCCGCCGACGACCGGGTCATCGTGCGGCCGTCGGGAACCGAACCGAAGCTGAAGTGCTACCTGGAGGTCGTCCTCGGTTGTGCGGACGGCGAGGTCCCGCACGACCGCGCCGCCGACCGGCTGACAGTGCTCAGCGCGGACATGGCCGCACTTCTCCGCGGCTGACCCACACCCCGAATCCGAAGCCTACGATCAACCCCGTGGCCCGTTCTGATTCCGATCAGCGTCTGCGTGACCTGACCCTGCTCCGCCAGGTCCGTGACCGGATCGACCGTGAGTACGCGCACCCGCTCGACGTCGAAGCTCTCGCGCGGGGCGTCAACATGTCGGCCGGCCATCTGAGCCGGAAGTTCCGCCAGACTTATGGCGAGTCGCCGTACTCGTACCTGATGACCCGCCGCATCGAGCGGGCGATGACTCTGTTGCGCAGAGGCGACCTCAGCGTCACCGAGGTGTGCTTCGAGGTCGGCTGCCAGTCGCTCGGCACGTTCAGCACACGATTCACCGAACTGGTCGGGGTGCCACCAACCGTCTATCGCGAGCAGTCCGCCGACGCCACCGACGGGATCCCGGCGTGCATGGCCAAGAACATCACCAGACCGATCAGGAATCGAGAAGCACAGCGGGGGTGAGGATGCCTAGCCTGACATCCATGAACATCAGCATCCAGTACGCATTCCTCCCGCACACCGATGGCGAAGCGGCCCTCGGCTTCTACCGCGACATCCTCGGGTTCGAGGTCCGCAAGGACGTCGGCTACGAGGGCATGCGGTGGCTGACGGTCGGCCCGCCGAATCAGCCGGGTACGTCGATCGTGCTGTACCCGCCGGCCGCCGAACCGGGCATCACCGACGCCGAACGCCAGACCATCCTCGAGCTGATCGCAAAGGGCAGCTACGGCGCGCTCACCCTGGCCACCCAGGACCTCGACGGCCTGTTCGAGAAGCTCCAGGCCAGCGGCGTCGACATCGTCCAGGAGCCGATGGACCAGCCCTACGGTGTCCGCGACGCCGCGGTGCGCGACCCTTCAGGCAACCTGATCCGTATCGACCAGGCGGCCTGAAAGGTGTGCGGCGCCGGTCGATTGCCGCCACCCGAAGCGCTCGACGGGGAAGTTGCCGAATCACCGATGACTCTCCTGGTTGGATCGAGTCAGACCAGTTCGACCACAGAAATCCTGCCCGCACACGACGATGGCTGCGCTCCGAGACGCGCCGCCGTGATGGAGACACGATGAGCCCTGGTTCGCGCACGAAGTCGACGCCCCGATCCGCCCCGGTCGCCGAGTACGACACCCATCCCGCCGACACCCACGACCGCATCCGGGTGCACGGGGCCCGCGAGAACAACCTCAAGAACGTCGACGTCGAGCTGCCCAAACGTCGGCTCACGGTGTTCACCGGAGTGTCGGGTTCCGGCAAGAGCTCGCTGGTCTTCAGCACGATCGCCGCCGAATCCCAGCGCCTCATCAACGAGACCTACAGCGCATTCGTGCAGGGCTTCATGCCGTCCATGGCCCGGCCCGATGTCGACGTCCTCGAAGGTCTCACGACGGCGATCATCGTCGATCAGGAACGTATGGGCGCCAACGTGCGGTCGACGGTCGGCACCGCCACCGACGCGAACGCTATGCTACGAATCCTGTTCAGTCGCTTGGGTAAACCCCATATCGGTTCGCCGCAGGCGTTCTCGTTCAACGTGGCGTCGATCAGTGGTGCGGGTGCGGTCACGGTCGAGAAGGGCGGCCAGAAGATCAAGGAGCGCCGCAGCTTCTCGATCACCGGCGGCATGTGTCCGCGGTGTGAGGGGCGCGGCGAGGTCTCCGACTTCGACCTCACCGCGCTCTACGATGCGTCCAAGTCGCTCAACGAGGGCGCGTTGACGATCCCCGGCTACACCATGGACGGCTGGTACGGGCGGATCTACCGCGGCTGCGGGTTCTTCGACCCCGACAAGCCGATCGCCAAGTACACCAAGAAGCAACTCAACGACCTGCTCTACAAGGAGCCGACACGGATCAAGGTCGATGGCATCAACGTCACCTTCGAGGGTCTGATCCCCAAGATCCAGAAGTCGATGCTGAGCAAGGACCGCGAGGCGATGCAGCCGCACATCCGCGCCTTCGTCGACCGCGCCATCACCTTCCACTCCTGCCCTGACTGCGAGGGCACCCGACTCACCGCCGAGGCGCGGTCGTCGAAGATCAACGGCATCTCGATCGCCGACGCCTGCTCGATGCAGATCAGCGATCTGGCCCAGTGGGTCGCCGAACTCGACGAGCCGTCGGCCGCGCCGCTGATCAAGTCGCTCCGCGAACATCTCGACGCCTTCGTCGACATCGGTCTCGGCTATCTGTCCCTCGACCGCCCGGCCGGCACCTTGTCCGGCGGTGAAGCCCAGCGCACGAAGCTGATCCGACACCTCGGATCGTCGCTCACCGACGTCACCTACGTGTTCGACGAGCCGTCGATCGGTCTCCACCCCCACGACATTCAGCGGATGAACGACCTCCTCCGCGCCCTGCGGGACAAGGGCAACACGGTGCTGGTCGTCGAACACAAGCCCGAGGTCATCGCCATCGCCGACCGCGTCGTCGATCTCGGTCCGCGAGCCGGCACCGACGGCGGTGAGATCGTCTTCGAGGGCACGGTCGAGGAACTGCGTTCCGCCGATACTCTCACCGGACGTCACCTCGACGACCGCGCGTCGGTCAAGGCCGAGGTCCGCACGCCCAGCGGCGCTCTCGAGGTCCGCGGCGCAGACATGCACAACCTGCAGAACGTCGACGTCGACATCCCGCTCGGCGTCCTGGTTGTACTCACCGGTGTCGCCGGTTCCGGCAAGTCCTCGTTGATCAACTCGTCGGTTGCCAACGCCGAGGGCGTGGTCTCGATCGATCAGACCGCGATCAAGGGTTCCCGACGCTCGAACCCGGCCACCTACACCGGACTACTCGAACCGATCCGCAAGGCCTTCGCCAAGGCCAACGGGGTCAAGCCCGCTCTGTTCAGTGCCAACTCGGAGGGCGCCTGCCCGAACTGCAACGGTGCCGGCGTTGTGTACTCCGACCTCGCGATGATGGCCGGGGTTGCGGCCCCATGCGAGGTGTGCGAGGGCAAGCGTTTCCAGGCGGAGGTGCTCGAGTACACCCTCGGTGGGCGCAACATCAGCGAGGTCCTCGAGATGTCGGTGGCGCAGGCCGAGGCCTTTTTCTCCGACGGCGACGCGAAACTACCTGCCGCGCACAAGATCCTGCATCGCATGGTCGACGTCGGCCTCGGCTACATCAAGGTCGGTCAGCCGCTCACGACCCTGTCCGGTGGCGAACGCCAGCGTCTGAAGCTGGCGACGCACATGGGGGAGAAGGGTGACGTCTACATCCTCGACGAGCCCACGACCGGCCTGCACCTCGCCGACGTCGAACAACTCCTCGGACTGCTCGACCGACTCGTCGACTCGGGTAAGTCGGTGATCGTCATCGAGCATCACCAGGCGGTCATGGCGCACGCGGACTGGATCATCGACCTGGGCCCGGGCGCCGGCCACGACGGCGGTCGGATCGTCTTCGAGGGAACGCCGGCGGACATCGTCGCCGATCGGTCGACGCTGACCGGGCAGCATCTGGCGGAGTACGTCGGCGCCTGATCCGTTTTATAGCTCGAAACCGCGCTCACCGCGGTTTCGAGCTATATCCCTACTTCTCACACGCTCGCACAGCCCGTGTGAGATCACCGTTACCCAGCCCTTGCGGCACGACATTCCGCACGCAACGCCGCGGCCGGAGAGTCTTCGCATGGACAAACAACTATTGGAAGAAAGCCTGACCCTCGTCGACCTACCCGATTCCGGTCTCACCGTCCGGTTCTACGACATCCTCTTCGAGCGCTATCCCGCCGTGAAGCCGATGTTCCAGCGAGACACCCGCGTTCAGGCCGAGATGCTGCGCACCGCGGTGGTCTCGGTCCTCGATCACCTCGAGGACGCGGAGTGGCTGACCACCAATCTGCACGCCCTCGGCAAGCGTCACGCGAGCCTCGGCGTCACCCGACCGATGTACAACGCGGTCGCCGAATGCATGATCGCCGCCATGAGCGAGATCGGCGGCGAGTCGTGGACGCCGGCGATGACGGCGGCGTGGGAGGAGGCGCTAGGCGCGGTCGCCACGATCATGCTCGACGGCTATCCCGACGAGGCCACGTCCGAAACCGCCGCCGAGGAATCCGGCGCGGCCTGAGTTCCCTGCACATGAGCCCTCAGCGGGGTCACCGCCGCCCCCGCTGACGCTCCCGTCCGCCGCGATACGATCCCGCTCGGAAGAGAGGGCTCGTGACAGTTGTGGACATTCCCCGGTCGGTGATCGATCGCTATCTCCGTTCGGCCTGGGCACGAAGGCTGACGCTCGTCGTCTTCCTCCTCAGTGCGGCGGTCGCGATCTTCGTCCTCCCGAATCATCCGCCGGCGCCCTATCGCATCGATTTCGACGTCTACCGCATGGGCGGCCGCGTCTTCCTCGACGGCGGCGACCTCTACGGCATCCTCCCGACGCTCGGTGGCGGCTCCTATCTGCCGTTCACTTATCCACCACTCGCTGCGGCCCTGTTCTCCGTCTTCACGGTCGTCCCGCTTGGCCTGGGACAAGCGCTCTTCACCGCGGCGACCATCGCCTGTCTGCTGCTGGTCTGCCGGATCGTGATGGCTCACCTGACCGAACGCCCGTCGTCGGACCTCTGGTGGCTCGCGACCGCCGCGACCACCGTCGGCCTATGGCTCGAACCGGTCCGCGACACCCTGAACTTCGGCCAGATCAACATCGTCCTGATGACCCTCGTCATCGTCGACGCCCTGCTCGGTCGCGGACGCTGGTGGCGGGGTTTGCTGGTCGGTCTGGCCATCTCGATCAAACTCACCCCAGCGGTCTTCCTGCTGCTGTTCTTCCTTCGACGCGACTGGCGTGCGCTCGTCGTCGGCGCGGTGTCGGCCGTCGCCTATGCCGGCATCGGATATCTCCTGGCGGCAGACGACTCCGTCACCTACTGGACGTCCACCCTGTTCGACACCGAGCGCATCGGTAGTCCGCAGTTCGCCAACAATCAGTCGGTCAAGGGCGAGGTGGCACGCCTCGGCATCGAATCCGAACTCGTCTGGTTCGGCGTGGCCCTCGTCGTCGGGTTGCTCATCGCGTGGTCGGCGTGGCGTTTGCTGTCCGCGTCGGAGGCGTCTGAGAACGGGCGCGACGAGACGATCGAGGTCGCCGCCGTGATGACCGTTGCCTTCGCCTGGCTGTTCTGCTCTCCGGTCGCCTGGGACCACAGCTGGGTGTGGATCGTGCCGCTGCTCCTGGTGCTGATCGCGCTGGCCGCACGCCCCGGGACGTCGAAGATCTGGTGGTGGCTGGTGGGCACCGGACTGGTCATCTTCGCCTACGCCCCGCATCAGCACGTTCCGCAGCGCTACGACGCCGAGCTGTTGTGGGCCTGGTGGCAGCACATCGTCGGGTCGTCGTACCTGATCTGGGGACTGGTCGTGATCGTCTCCCTCGGCGTGCTTGCACCGCGTCTGGTCTCGAAGTGCGCCGTCGAAACCGCGACCAACCGGGGGAGTTGAGAGACCGACGACGACTCGCCTCTTGAAACATCTGTCAAATTCCGTTCCAATGGTGCATAGTGACCTAAGGCACATCGGATCAACGGGGAGTGGCAAGGACATGGCTAGTCGGAAGAAGCAGATGCAAACCGCGCTCGGCAAGGTGAGCAGCATGTACCCGAGCAAAGAGCGTCCGCTGGCCGAGCCACCCGCGGGTTCCGGCCTCAAGCCGGTCATGGGCGATCCCGGTCTTCCGTACCTGGGCAACACCCTCCAAGCCCTCGCGGACCCGCTGCAGTCGGCGATGGACCGCTTCGAGCGGTACGGCCAGGTGTCCTGGTCGGGTGCCCTCGGCATGAACATGGTGACCCTCGTCGGTCCCGACGCCATCGAGGCCGTCTGGATGAACCGCAAGAAGGCGTTCTCCAGCGAACTCGGCTGGGAGCCGATGATCGGACCGTTCTTCCGCCGTGGCGTCATGCTGATGGACTTCGACGAGCACATGCAGCACCGCCGCATCATGCAGCAGGCCTTCAGTCGGCCCCGCCTGAACGGCTACCTCGACATCATGACCCCGCACATCGAGAAGACCCTCGCCAACTGGCAGGTGGGCAAGGGCTTCCACATGTACTCCAACACCAAGGACCTGACGCTCTCGCTCGCCACCGAGGTCTTCATGGGTGCGCACGTGAGCGAAGCCGAGGCACACCGCCTCGAGAAGGCATTCGAGGCTGCGGTTCGCGGTGGTCAGGCCATGGTCCGCAAAGACGTCGGCAACTGGACCTGGGCACAGGGTCTCCGCGGGCGTGAGGTTCTCCAGGAGTACTTCCGCTCCGAGATCCCGCTCCGACGCGGCAGCGACGCCGACGACCTGTTCACCGTCCTCTGCAACAGCGAGAGCGAAGAGGGGGAGAGCTTCAGCGACGAGGACATCGTCAACCACATGATCTTCGTGATGATGGCCGCGCACGACACGTCCACCATCGCGTTGTCGATGTTGACCTACTTTCTCGGCCGCCATCCGGAGTGGCAGCAGCGTCTGCGGAAAGAGTCGCTCGCACTGAACAAGCCGACCATCGACTACGACGACGTCGACAAGCTCCCCAGCATGGAACTCGCCTTCAAGGAGACCCTGCGCCTCAACGCTCCTGTCGGCATGCTGTTCCGTATGGCCATCGAGGACACCGAGATCTGCGGCCACTACATCCCGAAGGGCACTCTGCTGGCTATCCACCCGTGGGCGACCATGCTGCGCAAGGAATGGTGGCCGAACCCCACCCACTTCGACCCCGAACGTTTCTCGGCCGAGCGCCGCGAGGACAAGATCCACCGCTTCGCCTGGGCCCCGTTCGGCGGCGGCGCACACAAGTGCATCGGCCTGTACTTCGGTGGCATGGAAGTGAAGTCGATCCTGCACCAGATGCTGCAGCGTTTCGAGTGGACCGTCCCGGCCGGCTACAAGCCCGAACTCACCTACGGCACCGGACCCACCCCTGCCGACGGCCTGCCGATCGACATCCGGCACCGCGCACTGTAATTGCTGCTGAGAGTACGCGAGGAGCTGCGATGCCCCGTCCTGCTGCTGGTTGAGTAGGCGAGGAGCTTGCG
>NZ_JSYC01000180.1:11170-19889 GCF_054823965.1 Gordonia sp. GN26
AGGACTCCACCATCTCAGCCACCCACCGTCGGCAGAATGCTGCATGCTCCGCAGGCCGCGCAACCGGCCCGCTGGTCGGCACCGGTCATACCGATCAGTGTGAGATGGCTGGCGACTTCGCGGCTGATCTTCTCCACGATCGCCGGGTCCGGTGCCGACGCATTGTCGACGTCGACCGCGAGAGTTCCCGCGTGAGGACGGAACGGCACGATGAACGGGTAGACACCCATGTCGGCGAGTTCCTTGGCGCCGGCGATCATCTCGTCGGTGTCCTCGCCGAGTCCGACGAGCAGATACGTCGACACCTGATTCCGTCCGAACACGCGCACGGCTTCGGCCCAGGCGGCGCGATACTCGTCCAGCGACACCGATGACTTGCCGGGCATCCATCGCCGCCGCACCTCGTCGTCAAGCGATTCGACGTGGATGCCGATCGCGTCGGCACCGGCCTCGCGTAGTTCGGTCAGGACGGCGAGGTCGGCGGGCGGTTCGCACTGGACCTGGATCGGCAGGTGGGGGACCGCGGCCTTGATTGCGCGGACACACCGCGCGAGGTGCCGGGCCCCGCGGTCGCGGCCATTGGTGGTGCCGGTGGTCATCACCATCTGGGTGATGCCGTCGAGTTCGATTGCGGCACGCGCGACCTCGGCCAGTTGCTCCGGCTTCTTCACCGCGATCGTCGACCCCGACCGCAACGACTCCTCGATCGAACAAAATCGGCACCGCTCCGACTCGTCGTACCGGATGCATGTCTGGACCACCGTGGTCGCCAGCACGTTGCGCCCGTGCAGTCGGGCGATCTGCTCGTAGCTGACGCCATCGGCGGTCTGGAGGTCGTAGAACCGGGGCCGCCCGATCGCCTCGACCTCGATGCCGACGTCCACGCCGTCGTACAGGACGCGATCACCGTCGAAGACGAACGGACTCTGCGGGTTCCGCGGGATCGCGGCATGCAGGCCGTCGACCATCAGGTGGCCATCGTCGCTCGGGCCGGCGCCACCGGTCCGCTGTACCGGCGGCTCGCCCCGAATCCCGAGCAGTGCCAGGTCAACTCGTGTGGATACCGTCATGGGTACTCCTCGGTTGGTCAATCAGTTTGTTATCTACCGCCACCATCGGCGTTGGATGCGCGACCACTCGCTCCCTGAGGTGCGAGGAGCGCTAGCGACGAGCCACGAAGGGCTGGTGACCAAACAGTCACCAGCCCTTCGTATTTCGCTGTAAAACCCTACGACGCCACCCCTCTGCTCCCTGTGGTGCGAGGAGCGTCGACACCACGGCGCTCCCCGATATGAGTGGAGCGTTAGCGACGAGCCGTACCGAGACCACCGTTCGCATGCGCCGGACCCTCCTGAAGGGAGCGGATATCCTTTCGTCCTCCACGTTCGCCGGCCCAACGCGAAAAGTTCGTCCCTGTGAGCACCCTCCGAGGGCACACTGCCCTCGGAAGCCGCTGAGATGGACGAAATTCACCCCGCCCGGCCCGCTGTGCGGCTCGTCCCCGTATACCGGGGCATTCCGCACCTGCAGATCGGATGCGGTGAACGCCTCGTGCCTGACTCGCCACGAAGGGCTGGTGACCAACGGTCACCAGCCCTTCGTGTTTCGTTGTACAACCCCTACGAAGCCGCGAGGATCCCGATCTCGAAGATGAGGGTGTCACCCGGCTCGATGCCGGCGCTCGGCTGGCCCTGGGCGTAACCGTCGGCCGACGTCATCGCGACGCCCACCTTCGACCCGACCTTCTGCCCGGCAATCGCCTTGCTGAAGCCGGGGATCACGCCGTTGAGCGGGAAGTCGACGGGGGTGCCGCTCTGGTAGGCGCTGTCGAACTCTTCGCCGTTGCGACCGTTGACGCCGACATAGCAGACGGTGACCGACGCGGTCTCGGCGACGACGGGTCCGTCACCCTCGACGAGGGTTTCGACAACAGTCTGGTCGACGCTGAACGGCGACTGGACGGTGATCTTCGGGGCCTCGTTCTCGGTGGCGGCGACCATCTCCATCTCGCCGGTCGCGCCCTTCAGAGTCCACTGCGGCTTGGCGCCGTCCTTGGCCGAGGCAGTGGGGCAGCTGTTCGGTGCCGAACCGGTGTCGGTGCTGCCGGCCGCGGCGGTACCGGTGGCTTCGGTTGTGCCGGAATCGGAATCGGAGTCGGAGCTACAGCCGGCCACCGCGAGGACGAGGGCCGCGCCGAGCGCGAGCGTCGCATTCTTCATGTTCACCCTGGTCACGCTACCCGAGCGGATGCGGTTCACCGAGCGCCGCTACCACCCAGAATCCGGGCTGCCCGAGCCAGATCGGCGCGGATCGCCCGCGCCGCCGGCCACCGGTTCACCGCCAGCACCGGCACACCGATGGCCGGCACGGTCAGCGTCCCCTCGGCGTGGACATCCGTGCCGCCGTCGGAACGTTCCTCGAAGCCCAACGTCAGCACCGCGTCGACAGATCGCCACCCACCGACCTCCCGCCACAACCGGTGCGGCTCACAGTCGGTGACCTCCAGTCGCGGACTGATACCGGGTACGACGGTGACGTCGGTCCAGCTGGTGCCGACGCCACCCGCCCGGTCGCCGATCACCTGCAGGTCGTCGATACGCCGCAGACTCGACTGCCACGCAGGCCGATTGCTCGGATCGGTGAGATAGTCGAAGGTGTCCGCGACGGGCGTCGGGAACGCCACGATGTCGTCGATGATGGTGAACCGGGCGGGGGACAGCATCAACTGATGAGTCCGGCGAGCTGGTCGATCTCCTCGATGGTGCGCGGGGAGACCAGCATCGTGGTGACACCGCACGACTCCCAGACCTTGATCTGTTCGCGCACGTAGTCGAGGTCGCCGACGATTGCCGAATCCTCGACGACAGCATCCGGGATGATCTGCGCCGCTTCTTCTTTGCGATCGGAGCGGAACAACCTGGTCACCTCGTCGACGACGTCGGAGTACCCCATGCGGCGATACACCTCGGCGTGGAAGTTGGTGTCCTCACTGCCCATTCCGCCCATGTACAGCGCGAGGAACGGCTTGATCGCGGCGTAGGTCGCGGCCCGGTCGTCGGTGATGACGATCTGCGCGGTCGCGATGATCTCGAAGTCCTCACGGCTGCGTCGGGCGCCCGGCTTGGCGAATCCCTCGTCGAGCCAGGCGTTGTAGGTGTCGGCCATGCGCGGCGTGTAGAACAGCGGCAGCCAACCGTCGGCGATCTCGGCCGCGAGCGCGACGTTCTTGGGTCCCTCGGCGCCGAGCATGATCGGGATGTCCGAACGCAGTGGGTGCGTGATCGGCTTGAGCGGCTTGCCGAGTCCCGACGCGCCGTCGCCGTTGTAGGGCAGGGGATAGTGCGGCCCGGCGCTGGTGACCGGTGCCTCCCGCGCCCACACCTGACGCATGATGTCGATGTATTCACGCGTGCGACCGAGCGGTTTGGCGAACTTCTGCCCGTACCAACCCTCGACGACCTGCGGTCCGGACACACCGAGACCCACGATGTGCCGACCGCCGGACAGATGGTCGAGCGTCAACGCCGCCATCGCACAAGCAGTTGGAGTGCGCGCCGACAGCTGCAGCACCGAGGTGCCCAGCCGCACACGGCTCGTCGACGACCCGTACCAGGCCAGGGGGGTGTAGGCGTCGGATCCCCAGGCCTCGGCGGTGAAGATGGAGTCGAAACCGGCCTGTTCGGCGGCGGTGACGAGATCGGCGTGACCGGCCGGCGGTTGTGCGGCCCAATATCCCAGTTGCAAACCGAGCTTCATCAGTTGGCTCCGTCCGCGGTCTCGGCAGCCGCTTCGGCTGCGATCTGATCGAACTGTGCGCCCATCGCCTCGGCGAGGGCCTGCGCGCCCGAGAGCGGCCGGACCATCACCATGAAGTCGTCGATCTTGCCGTCGTCGTTGACATGGATGAAGTCGCATCCGGTGACGGCCTTGCCGTTGACGTTGGCCTCGAAGATCAGCGCCGAGTCCCGGCCGCCCTCGTCGTTGATCTCCCGGACGTAGCGGAAGTCGGTGAAGACGCGCAGCACGCCCCGCAGGATCGCCGAGGTGATCGCCTTGCCCGGGTACGGCTTGAACGCGACCGGGCTGGTGAACACGACGTCGTCGGCGAGCAGATCCTGCATCGCCTGCGCGTCACGTGCCTCGACGGCCTCTCGGAACTGCTTCATGCATGTCCTCCTCATCCACGGCAGGGGCGCCGTTGTGCGAACTCCTCCGCTCGACGCTAACCGATCTCCGACGCCGCGCGGGAGCCATCAACACGACGAGCGCCACCGCCAGCACGCCGATACCAACCCAGCCGACCGCGGTGATGGTTTCGGAGAGCACGACGACTGCCAGAACGGTCGCTACCGCCGGTTCGATGAGGGTGATGGTGGTGGCGGTCGAACTGTCGATCCGTCCCAGCCCGCGGCTGAACAAGACGTAGCCGAGGAACTGCGGCACGACGATCAGATACGCGAGGACGTACAGACCTTCCGGATGCTCGATCACCGAGGGCACACACACCGCGACCACGGGCAGCAACAACACCCCGCCCAGTCCCATGACGCCACCTGCCGACGCTCCGCGGGCCAGTCCCTGGTTCATCAGGCGTCGCATCGCCCACGAGAAACCCGCGTAGGTCGCGCCCGCTCCCAGACCGAGCGCGACACCCCAGGCCGACGCGGTGCTGCCGGAGACGGAGTCCCCGTGCGACGACTCGCTGCGCGACAACGCCAGCGCGACACTGCCGGCGATACCCAACGCACACGCGACACACCACCGCGTCGTCAACGTCCACCCCTCCGCGACCCGTTCGATGACCGCCGAGAACAGCGGCGCCGACGCCAGCGACACCACGGTGCCCAGCGCAACACCGCCGATGCGCATCGATCCGTAGAAGCACAACGGGTAGACCATCACGCAGACGCCGCCGGCCAGCACCGTCGGCCATCGCTTCATCAACGACGGCCATGCGGCGCGCACCGCCCGCGCGTTGATCGCACCCTGCAGCAATCCGCCGCCGGACATCGCGATCGCACCGATCGTCACCGCACTGAGCGCGGGAGCTAGTGCAGCGGCGGTGCCCGACGTGCCCCACAGGAACGCGGTGAGGGTCACGGCGAGGATTCCGGCGCGTTCGGCGGCGCGCGGGTGTTCGCTCATCTCGACGCGTCGACGTGTGTAGGCAACGGGTCGCGCGGCATCGGGTGGCGGGCATAGAACTCGAGGTGACGACGTGCCGCGTCCTCCCACGTCAACGACGCCGCCAGCGACCGGCCGGCCTCGACGCGCGCCGGGTCCGGCGTGAGCGCGTCCGCCAGCGCTTCGGCGAGTTCGGGGACCGTCGACGCGTAGGCGACTGCGTCGCCGAACACCTCACGGAGGATGGGCAACTCGCGCGTCACGACCGGTCGACCCGCGGACAGCGCCTCCATCGCGGCCAGCCCGAACCCTTCCTTCACCGACGGGAACGCGAACACCCGACTGGCAGCGACGAGCGACGGCAGCTCGTCGTCCGGCACGTTGCCGAGCACGATCGGCTCGACGTCGAGTTCGGTACGGCGACGGTCGAACTCGGCGCGATAGTCCCGATAGTCGAACAGCGTCTCCCCGCCCGCGAAGACCAGCGACAACTCCGGATGCCGCTCCCGCAGCAGGGCGTACGCATTCAGCAGGTCGATGCTGCCCTTCCGAGGTTCGATCCCGCCGACGGCCAGCACGTACTCGCCGAGCTTGCCGGTCCACCGATCACGCGCCTCGACAGCTTCCGGCACATCCGACGCGGCGTCGGCGAACCGTTGATACGCAACACCATTCGGGATCACGTCAGGTGTGAACCCCCAGCCGTGATGCACCTCGTCGGCGACCGCCCGCGATACACAGATCCGCGCATACGGATTCACGACGGCCTTCTCGTGGCATTCGACGAGGATCGGCGTCGTGAACTGGTCCAGGTGGTGGATCGTGCGAATGCACGTGCCGACGGCGTTGGCGCTGATGCAGTCCTGGGCATGGACGATGTCATAGGCGCTTGCGTCGAAGGCGTCGCGCAGGGTGTCGATGGATCGCACGATGCGGTCGGTGATCGTCTCGTTCTCGCGATCGGCGAACGGCACGAGCCGCAGCGTCACCGCCGGGTCGACCTCGCGGAAGAACCCGTCGTCACCGCCACGCGCCAGCGACCAGACCGTCACGTGGACGCCGAGTCGCGCCATCGCCTCGGCGAGGTTCAGCGTGTGGACCACGCCGCCACGCGGCTTCGTCGAGTAGGTCAGCAGCGCGACGCGCGGTGAGGGGGAGTCCACACCGGTCATGATAGGTCCGCAGCGGTCCCGGGCTGAGGCGTCGCGCTGCGGTAGGAGTCGGGTCGCAGTTCGGCGAGATGACTCAGCACGCGACGGGCGCGGTCGATCTCCGCGTCGACGTCGACCGTCACGCTGGCCAGCCCACCCTTCGACCGCGTGGTGGCCAGGATGTCACCGCCGGGCCCGACGACCTTGGCCTGCCCGAGGAACCGCAGCGACCCCATCACGCCGGTTTGGTTCGACGACACGACGAACACCTGGTTCTCGGCCGCGCGGGCGCAGTCGTAGAGGTCGAAGAGCCGCGACTGCCGGTCGGCGGGGAGCCGGGCGGCACGATCGGTCACGCTGGCCGGCCACGCCGACAGCGCGGCGATGATCCGCGCACCGTCGAGGGCGAGGGTCCGGGCCGACTCCGGGAACGTCTTGTCGTAATCGATGAGCATGCCGATCCGGCCGACCGGGGTGTCAAAAGACCGGAACTCGTCACCGGCCGCGTAGGCCAGCGACTCACCCGCGGGCTGGTGGACCTTGCGGTGCGTGCCGAGAATCCCGTCCCCGGAGACGCAGACCGCGGTGTTGAAACGCTTGTCGCCGTCGGCCTCGGTGTAACCGATGCAGACGGTCGTGTCGCGCGCGGCGGCGATGAGTGCAGCCAACTCGGGCCCGTCCGGATCAAGCGCCGGCGGCAGCTCGTCGGGGTCGGGGTTCTGCAGGTCGCCCAGATAGCCGCCGAGCGTCGCGTCCGGGAAAACGAGCAGGTCGACGCCGTCTCGCGCGGCCGCCTCGACGATGCCGACGGCCTTGGAGACACCGCGCTCCACGTCGCGGCCGAAGTGCGCGGCGAGAGCACCGAGGGTGACAGTGCTCATGGTCGAACAGTACCGGCCCGGAGCCGACGAGAAGCGTGAAGCCGGGGTCCGATCACGCGGCCCCCAGCCCGGTGACCGTGGAGGCCACGGCGACGGTCACCGCACCGTCGGGCCACCGCAGTCGCACACCGGGTTCCGAGGTGAGACGCCCACAGTCCGCGACCGTGAGGGCGTCCGGCACGGGCACATCGGCACGACGCCCCGGCCGATCCGTACTGAGCATCGCGTACCCGGGGAAGCAGGTCAGCCACGCGCCCATCGACGCGTCGTTCGGCCGGGGCACGGCGGTGACGTCGAGTTCGGCGCCGGTGCCCGAAGCCTCGGCGAGCATGCCCAGGGTCCCGGCGATCCCCGCCATGCTCACGTCCTTCGCCGACGCCGGTCCGACCTTCGCCAGATGACCTGCCATCGCACACAATTCGTCGCTGCTGCGTGAGCTCGTCGAGTCCCATTGCCGGTCGTGATAGCCCGGTCGCCACGACCCGCCGAGGTCTGCGTGCAGCGTCACGGTGTCGCCGACTGCGCCGCCACCGGCCCGCAGCGGACTGCCCGTGGTCCCCAACGCTGTCACCGACAGCGCCGACGGCACGCCGACCTGAGTGTGACCGCCGAGAACCGGTGTCTGCCAGGCTCGTGCGGCTGCGGAGATCCCGCGGATGATGCGGGTCAGATGCGAGGTCGTGGGGGCGCCAACGGCGTCGAGCAGCCCGATCGGTGTCGCACCCATCGCGGACAGGTCGTTGATGTTGACCAGCACCGAACACCACCCGGCCCATTCCGGATCACGTTCGATCATCGACGGGATGATGGCATCACACGCCGCGATCACATCGGTGCCGGGTAGCGGCACGCCGTCGTCACCGCGGAATCCGGCTGCCCCGAGGCCGCCGTCCTGGTCGGCAAACGGTGCAAGTGCCTCGGCGAGAACTGCTTTGGTGCCGTCGACGGTCCGCTGGATCCGGTGGACCGGCCATCGCATCTCCCGGTGCGCCTGACCTGCGATCACCGGACCGGCCCCGCAGTCGTCCCAGCCGAGCCGCCGGAACATCCGCGCGTAGCGGTCCTGCACCGTCGCGTCGAAACGTAGCGCGCCTTCCTGTTCGATGTGCGCACATGCGGCGCGCACAAGCGCAGGACCGATCCCGGCTGCGTGCCCGGGGTCGGCGACCACGAGCCGGCTGCCGAACCACCACCCGATGTCCTCGGTGTCCGACGATCCGTCCCACCGCACGGGCGCCACCCGAACGCCACCGGCGATCGTTCCGTCCGGCAATGTCGCGACGAGGACCACGGTGCGCGGATCGTTGTCCGTGTCATCGAGGTCGGTGCGGTCGAAAAGCTTTTGTTGCTTGACGAATTCGTGGTGGCGCATCGCCCGGTAGGTCGCGTGCTCGGCGGCGGTGTCGGCGACCGTGATCAGGAAGTCCGGCCGCGCGACGACACGACGCCGACCGGCAAGGATCGACAAGTCAGCCGGCCGCTGCTCCGTGAGTAGCCCCGGGGCTTGCGGTGCGGTGTGCGGTTTCTGTTCCTTGAGTAGCCCCGGAGCCTGCGGAGGGGCGT
>NZ_JSYC01000180.1:19899-19965 GCF_054823965.1 Gordonia sp. GN26
GCCCCGCTCCCTGAGGTGCGAGGAGCGGTCGATGCCACCACTCGCTCCCTGAGGTGCGAGGAGCGC
>NZ_JSYC01000008.1:0-52993 GCF_054823965.1 Gordonia sp. GN26
CTGCTCCCTGAGGAGCGAGCCTGCGAGCGTCTCGAAGGGTCAGACCATCGTGTCGCCGATGGGAATCCCGAACTCGCCGTTGCCGAATGCGACGTAGGCGCGTTCCGGATCGTTGGCGGCGTGCACGCGTCCGGCGTGGGCGTCGCGCCAGAACCGCTGGATCGGAGTGCCGTTCTCGAGTGCGTGGGCGCCCGAGTTCTCGAAGAGACGGTCGATGGCGGAGATCGCCCGGCCGGTGGCACGCACCTGGTCGCGACGGGCCGCGAGACGGAGCTCCATGGGAACCTCATCGCCTGCGAGGATCAGGTCGTACTCGGCCTGCAGGTTGCCCGACAGCTGGCGCCAGGCGGCGTCGATGTCGCTGGCGGCCTCGGCGATACGGACCTTGGCGAAGGGATCGTCCTTGGCCTTCTCGCCGGCGTAGGCGGCGCGGACGCGCTTGCCCTGGTGTTCGACGTGAGCGTGGTAGGCGCCGTAGGCCATGCCGACGATCGGAGTCGCGATGGTGCTGGGATGGATTGTGCCCCAAGGCATCTTGTAAACCGGCGCGGTGTTCTGCTCGAGGCCCGGGCTCTGCCCCATCGACATGGTGCGCATACTGAGCATGCGGTGGCGGGGGACGAAGACGTCCTTGACCTCGATGGTGTTGGAGCCGGTGCCGCGCAGACCGACGACGTTCCAGACGTCCTTGATCGTGTAGTCCTCGCGCGGGATCAGGAAGCTGACGAAGTCGACCGGCTTGCCGTTCTTGATGACCGGTCCGCCGACGAACACCCAGTCGGCGGTGTCGCAGCCCGACGACCAGGCCCACGAACCGTTGACCTTGTAGCCGCCGTCGACGACCTCACCCATACCCATCGGCGCGTACGACGACGAGATGCGGACGTTGGGGTCCTTGCCCCAGACGTCCTCCTGCGCCTGCTGGTCGAAGAGTGCGAGGTGCCAGTTGTGGACGCCGATGATGCCCGACACCCAACCCGTGGACCCGCAGGCCGACGCGATACGCCGCACGGCCTCGTAGAAGGTCACCGGATCGACCTGGTATCCACCCCACTGCTCGGGCTGCAACAGCTTGAAGAAGCCGGCCGTCTCGAGGCTGGACACGGTCTCCTCGGGGATTCGGCGCAGATCCTCGGTGGCCTGCGCCCGCTGCTCGATCTCCGGGAGCAGTGCGTTGATCTTCTCCAGGACCTGCTCGGCGGCTTCGCTCCGTTGTGCTGGCATCTCGCCTGCTCCTACCTGTCTCTCCCTCGGCCGGACGGCGCCGGCCGCTTACTCATCGAGTTCGAGATTAGAACACGTTCTCATTTCTGTCGAGCACCGGGACTTTATGCCCATGTACAGCACTGATCGGAAATCTGGACAGCGATCCACCCAAAGGATTTGAAACGTGTTCTAGTATTGGTGGCAAGGTTCGACGCGACACCAGCCACAGACAGGAGAGGGCACATGTCACCAGCACCCGACACGATGACCCCGAAGACCCCCGGTTCGTCCGACGACGCCGAGGTGGGTATCCGGGAGATCGACACCGGCGCACCGCCCACCCGGTTCGCCCGCGGGTGGCACTGCCTGGGTCTGTTCAGCGAGTTCGACGACGGCAAGCCGCACTCCGTGCAGATCTTCGGTACCAAGCTCGTCGTCTGGGTCGACACCAAGGGTGAGCTGAACATCCTCGACGCCTACTGCCGCCACATGGGCGGCGACCTGTCGCAGGGCAAGCTGTCCGGCGACAACGTGGCCTGCCCGTTCCACGGCTGGCTGTGGAAGGGCAACGGCCGCTGCGCCGGCGTCCCGTACGCCAAGCGCAACCCCAAGCTCGCCAAGACCCGCTCGTGGCCGTCGATGGTCCGCAACGGCCAGGTCTTCGTCTACAACGACCCCGAGGGCAACCCGCCGCCGGAAGAGGTCATCATCCCGGAGCTGGCCGAGGTCGGGTCCGAGGAGTGGACCGACTGGACCTGGAACCGGATCGTGATCGAGGGCTCGAACTGCCGCGAGATCATCGACAACGTCGTCGACATGGCGCATTTCTTCTACGTGCATTTCGCCCTGCCGGACTACTTCAAGAACGTCTTCGAGGGCGAGATCGCCGCGCAGTACATGAATTCGCACGGGCGCCCCGATGTCACGCTGGGCACCAACTACGGCGACAGCCGGCTCGAATCGATCGCCGCCTATTACGGTCCGTCCTACATGCTGAACCCGATGGTCCAGTACTACGGCGGCTTCGCGGTCGAGACCATCCTGACCAACTGCCACTACCCGATCGACGAGAACTCGTTCGTCCTGATGTACGGCGTCATGGCGAAGGTGCCCGAGGGCCTCACCGCCGAGCAGGCGTCGAAGATGGCGACCAAGATCAGCGCCGGCGTCGAGGTCGGCTTCCTGCAGGACGTCGAGATCTGGAAGAACAAGACCCGCATCGACAATCCGCTCCTCGTCGAGGAAGACGGCCCGGTGTACCAGCTCCGCCGCTGGTACGAGCAGTTCTACGTCGACAAGGCCGACGTCACCGAGGAGATGACCGGCCGCTTCGAATACGAGATCGACACCTCGAAGGCGGTCGAGAGCTGGAATGCCGAGATCGAGGAGAACCTCCGGCGCCAGGAGGCCGAGAAGGCTGCGGCCGAACAGTCGGCTGACGGCGCCACGGACTCCTCGGAGAAGGCGCAGGTCTGACGATGACCCGGGCCGCGTCACGAGCACACTGGGCCAAGGCGCCCGATTTCGGCGACGATCCCGACCGGGCGGCCCGGGTCCACGCGGCGACCCAGCGCGACCGCGAGCACTACCTACAGGGAGGCATGCGGGAGATCGAATGCCGCGCCTGCCACGCGTGCGTGCTGGTGAAGAAGACCAGCGCTCACCACACGAGCGTGCAGTGGAACGCCGACGCCCGGAACCGATGCCACGGCCTCGAGCAGATGCGCGCCGGCGGTGACGACGGCAACGGACCGTTGCTCCCCGGTGCGATGATGCCGACGTGCGCCCGATTGTCGGCGAGTATCGACCACGGCGTCGCCGAGGGGATCATTCCCCCGGAGTCACCCGCCACCGATCCCGACGGTTATTGGTGAGCGTCGAATTTGAGCACCACCGGCATCATTAATTGTCCTTAGCCTCACGCATCACAACGGTCACACCTTCATCACACGTCGAGAACTAAAGGCGACACGCGGGTATTCGGTCGGTCAATCTGAGCGTCATGTCCGATTTGCGAACCCGCTGTGTGCGGGTCACCTGTGCTGTCGCTCTGTCCGTCGCGGCGCCGTTCGTGGGTTCACCGTTCGCCGATGCCGGACGCGCCGCCGCGGCCGGGTCGAGTTCCGGCTCCAGTGATTCCACCGGTTCGGTACCGATCTACCTGCCCATCCCCACCCCCACCGGTCTGGCGGCGCTCGGCGCGTCGATGACCCAGATCGGCAAGCCCTACCGATGGGGCGGCACCGGTCCGCACTCCTGGGACTGCTCCGGTCTCGTCCAGTGGGCTTTCCACACAGCAGGCGTGAAACTGCCGCGGACCAGCCAGCAGCAGGCGAGGGTCGGCAACGCGATCCCGTTCAGCGCCCTCGCCCCCGGCGACATCATCATCTTCGGCCGCGACGCTGGGCACGTCGGCATCTACGCCGGCGGCGGCCGAGTGTTCAACGCCTACGCCACCGGCAAGCCCATCGGCTTCACCAAGGTCAAGGACATGGGGCCCATCAAGACGATTCGTCGTTTCGGCTGACCACCACCGGGCCCACCGACCGTCCGGGCCACACCGAGGTCGCGACCGCGAACCCCACGACGACGAGCAGCAGCACCGCGACCACCACGGTGCCGAGCAGCCCGTAACCCGGGTGCATCGTCGGGAGTTCGAGGTCGAGGGCCTCGGCGACCCGGTCGGAGAACAGGTGCGTTGCCGGATCACTCAGCGTCCGGAGCCCCACGACCAGAGCGACCACCGCGGCCAGGCCGATCACCCCGATCGCCGCCGGACGGAGACGCTCGCGCCACCACGCCAACGCGGCGACCAGCGCGATGACCGCACCGAGGATCACCACACTCAGACCGGGCCGGTCGGTGTTGTCCTCGAAGAAGAAGGCCACGTCCTCATCGCTCGCCCCCGGGACGGTCACCCGCCCGAGACCGGTGATGGACGGTTGTACGCCCTCGTCGGTGCTTCCCCACTCCACCTGAGCGAACAGCACCAGGAGGAGGCCACCGACGAGGGCGGCAGGCCACACGAAGGTGCGGAGTCTGTCGACGATGCCCGGTTCTGTCGTCATGCCGACCAGATTGCCATCTCCCCGTCTCGCGCTGATCGAGTGTGCGAGGACCTCGATACGCACCGTCCTCGCTTCGCTCGGTCGGCACTACTCGGCCGGCATAGGCGAAGCCTCATCCCCCGCCGATTGAGTAGGCGAGGAGCCTGCGACGAGCCGTATCGAAATCACGCGCCGGTATCGATCTCACCGGAGCATCCCAACCCGCTGTCGGAGCGATGAGTTTGCGCGACGCTGAGAGTCTCCACCTCAGTCGTTCAGCAACATTCCGCATGGCAACGAAGGGATACGAGCATGGCCGAGTACGCAGCCCCGTCCGGGGCGCCGATCTGGTTCGACCTGATGAGCAGCGACACGGCGAGAGCCGAACAGTTCTACGGCGAGATCTTCGGCTGGGAGACGGAGACACCGAACGAGGAGTTCGGCGGCTACCGGAACTTTCTCAAGAACGGCAAACCGGTCGCCGGGCTCAGTCCCGCCATGGAAGAGGCCGGGCCGCCGAACATCTGGTCGGTGTACCTGCATTCCGAGGACGCGGACGCCACCGTGAACGCGGTCGAATCGGCCGGCGGCACCATCATGGTCCCGCCCATGCCGATCGGTGACGAGGGCACGATGACGGTCGCCACCGATCCGGCCGGAGCGGTCATCGGCTTCTGGCAGCCGAAGCAGCACAAGGGTTATTCCGAGTTCGGCGATCACGGCACCCCGTACTGGTTCGAATGCCAGTCCAAGGATTACGCCAAGTCACTCGACTTCTATCGCGCGGTGCTCGGCGCGCGCATCGAGGAGGTCGGCACCGGCGGTGACCCCGACGCCGTTGGCCCCGACCATTACGGCCAGATCTTCTACGGCGAAGAGTCCTACGCCGGGATCATGGACGCTGCCAAGCTCTTTCCCGACGAGGTGCCGTCGTTCTGGCAGATCTACATCACCGTCGACGACGTGGCGGCGACGGTCAAGCAGGTCGAGTCCCTCGGCGGCGAGATCGTGATGCCCGGTGAGGACACCCCGTACGGGACGCTCGCGGCGATCAAGGACCCGATGGGCGCGCTGATCTGCCTCGGACATCCGCCGGCCGGGATGTGACGCCGCGTGATCGGTAGAAGAAACACGCGCCATGTGCGTGTGTTCTCTACCGATCGTCGTCGGGCGGGTACTCGTCGGGGTCGTCGGGACCGAGCGCGGCCGCCTGTTCGACGACGTCGGCGGGATCGGCCTCGAGAGAGATCGACGGCACCTCCGACCCGACGGGGGATTCCACGTCGACGGGGTCGACGGGCGTCGTCTGCTCCACCACGTCGGCGTCGTTCGCTTCCCCTCCGGTCCACGCTTGAGTGTCTGCCATGGCGACTCCTTCCGGTTGCGGGGTGCTCGGCACACCGGATGTCCGAGCGCGACCTTCCGGCGCCCTTCCGATGATCCTGACGACCGCGACAGGCGTCAACATCCCGGGATCGGCAGTCGGAGGAGTTCACCGGAGACGACGCCCCGGACGGTCCGGGCGGCGACGACACCCCAGGCGAGGACCAGCACCGTGAAACCGGCGACCGCCGCGACCTCGAACACCATCCCGCCCACGGTGAGCGCCAGCGCGGAGGAACCGGTCACGTAGGTACCCACCGGGAAGGTGAAGGACCACCACGTCATCGCGAACGGCATACCCGCACGAGCGGTGCGGACGGTGAGCCGCGAGGCGACGAGAATCCAGACCGTGGCGACCGCCCACACGACGAGCCCATAGGCGACCGCGAACTCGTGCATCGCTCCCGCAACCGAGGCGGACACAGCGTCGGGCGCCACGTGGGCGAGCAGACACACCGCCGTGACCGACTGCCCGAGCGGGCCCAACACAATCCACCAGGTCGGCATCATGGTCGCGGCGCCGTGGTCGCCGGTCCGGAACCGACGGGCCAGGACGACCAGGATGGGCGTCGCGGCGACCACCGCCAGGCCGAACATCGCGAACCCGACGCCGAGAACCAGGGTCCGTGCCCATCCGGCGACGAGCTGACCGGCCAGGATCGCCGCGGCCGACGCCGACACCATCGGCGCCACGACCGGCATCAGCCAGCCGCCGAACGCCTCCCCGACGTGAGCCCGCCGCAAGATCAGGTGCCGGTACGGGATGACCAGCGCAGTGACCACGGCGCCGAACGAGCCGACGATCCAGCACACGACATCGACGCCGAGGGCCACGTCTCGGCCGACGACCCCGACGCCGACCAGGAGAGTGCTGGTCCCCACGGTCATGATCGCCATCGGCACCGCACCGTAGAAGTGCGCGACGACGCGGTGGTCGTGGTGGCTGCGAGCGACGGTGGGGTCCGTCAGCCAGTGTCCGACCGTGGTGACGACCACGGCCCCGAACACGACGCAGGCCAGCACCCAGAACCCGGCGGCCACGACGCTCATGACGGCCGGCTGCCAGGGCAGGCCGTGCGCGGCGATCGCGACGATCCCCGTGCCCATCACCACCGCGAACCAGTTCGGCGGGAAGTAGGTGACCCGGGCGCGCACTCCGCGCGCGGTGCCGGGCAGAGAGCCGGTCCCGGTCGGGCGAGCGGTCATCGTGGTCATGACCACCACGATCGCGTGGATGCCGCGCCCCCGGTAGAGCCCGAATCGTTGGAAGGTCACAAACGTCGCTTGTAGCCGGGGTACCAACGGCGGTTGTACCCTCGGGCGATGGTTCTCAGTCCGCGGATGCCCGACCTCGCCTCGTTGGAGACCCTGCAGGCGGTCGTCAGCACGGGCAGTCTGAATGCGGCGGCTGCCGAGCTCGGTGTCACCCAGCAGGCGGTGTCGGCACGTATCCGCGCGATGGAGACCCAGCTGGGTGTCGGAATGCTGACACGGACGCCGCGCGGATCGGTCCCGACCCAGTCGGGCCGGCTCGTCGCCGAGTGGGCCGACCGATTGCTCACGCTGGCAGGCGAATTCGATGCCGGACTCGCCGCGCTGCGGCTGGAACGACGCGATCAGCTGCGGCTGGCCGCGAGTCTCACCGTCGCGGAGCACCTCCTCCCCCGCTGGCTCGTGTCCTTCGCGGCCCAGCACGAACCCGCGCCGAAGGTGTCGTTCACCGCCGCCAACTCCGACCACGTCTGCTCGCTGGTGCGCGACGGCGAGGTCGAACTCGGGTTCGTCGAGGGACCTCGGGTGGCGCCCGGACTCCGGAGCCGGACGATCGCGCGTGACGAGCTGGTCGTCGTCGTGCCGCCCGATCATCCGTGGACGCGCAGCCGCCGTCGGATCGGGGCCGCCGATCTCGCCGGTACCGCGCTCGTGACCCGCGAGGAGGGCTCGGGCACGCGCGAGTTCTTCGAACGCGCTCTCACACGGGCGCTGGGACCGTCCCGCGAGGTCACCGCACCGGTGCTGGAACTGTCGACCACGGCGTCGGTGCGCGCCGCGGTCATCGCGGGGGCCGGGCCGGCGGTGCTCAGCAACCTGTCGGTCGCCGACGATCTCGACCGACGGCTGGTCCGTATCCCGATCGACGACCTCGATCTCGAACGTCAGTTACGGGCGGTGTGGTCGTCCGGTCCTCAACCCAATGCTGGTGCGGCACGGGAGTTCCTGGCACACATCGGTCGATCCTGAACACTCAGGGCAGTGCACGGGGCTCGACATCGGTTCCGTGGGCACCCGCGTTGAGCAGGTGATGCGCCTCGGGGTTGCCGTCCAGGGCACGGCTGGTACGCCGGGCGACCTTCCAGCCGGCCCCGGTGCGTACGAACCTCCAGTGATGCGCGGTGGCGCGGAGAACGCGGAACCCCTTGTCGCCGGACAACACCAGAAGCGAGTGGCTGGCCGCAATCGCCTCGTCGACGTCGACGTTCACATGGACCGCCCCTTGGAGATGCGTGCAGCCACGGGCGATGAGTCCCTGGTGGGCGTCGGAGCGAACCATCGCGACGATGTCGTCGCGGCCCTGCATGAAGAGGCCGTCGACGTCGTAGATGCCGTCGGGCGTCCACAGCGCGGCGACCGCCTCGGCGTCGCCGCTGTCGACGAGTGGTCCGTACGAGGTGACGAGGCGGATGATCTCCCGTTCGTCGGCAAGAAGCCGAACAGTGTTCTCGAGCTGCCTCAATCGCTCTTCGATCGTCATCGCGTTCACCCCTTCAGACCGAGTTCGGCGAGTCGTCGCAGCTGGCCGATGTAGTGGTCGGCCGACGTTGCCCGGATCGTCACGCCCACGATCGTCGCACCGGCGGCGCGGGTCTTCTCCAGTTCTGCGGCGGTGCTGTCGGCGTCCTCCGGATCGAGCGGCCCGGCGCCGAGCACGACCTCGAAGCCGCCTGGGATCTCGACCGCGTCGAGCATCTCCCGGAGCCGGGAGCGGCCCAGCCCGAACGGAACCCACCCGTCTCCGAGCTCGACGGCCCGGCGCAGGGACCGCCGGGTTCGTCCGCCGACCCAGATCGGTACCCGCTGTTGGACGGCACACGGTTCGACGATGGAGCCGCCGAACTCGTAATGGGTGCCTTCGTAGGCAGGCTCGGAGGCCGACAACGAGGCCCGCAGTGCGCGCATCGCGTCGTCGGCGCGGTCACCGCGACCGTCGAACTCGACGCCGAGGAGATCGAACTCCTCCCGCAGCGAACCGACTCCGACGCCGAGCGTCACCCGTCCCCCGCTGATGGCGTCGAGCGTCCCGTACCGTTTCGCGATCTCCAGGGGATGGTGGTACCCGAGCACCAGCACCTGGGTGAGGAACCGGATCTTCCGCGTCCGTCCCGCGAGGAACCCGAAGGTGGACAACGGGTCCCAGTAGGTGCCGCCGCGCTGACCGGCGATCTCGGTGGGCACCGCGACGTGCTCGCTGCAGGTGAGGTACTCGAACCCCAGCTCATCCGCCGCCGCGGCGATGTCGGCGAGTTCGGCGATCCCCGCGGTGGCCTCCCACTCGCCCGCGACACCCGGCAGTCGCGTGACGATCGGGCTGGTGATGCCGACGCGATAGTGGTCGGTCATGGGTGTTGGCTCACCAGCCCTTCGTGGCTTGTCGCTTGCGCTCCTCGCACCTCAGGGAGCACGGGGACGGCTCCTTTCGATACGCCCTCCGCAAGCTCCGGGCTACTCAAGGAGCAGATGATGCAACCTTCTGCGGGAACAACTTCAGCATGGCTTCGTGCTGCGCCAGGATCAGACTGCGGCGGTCGGGGCCGTTGATCTTCTCCGCCCGGCGGGCGTTCCCGCCGGCCACCCAGACCGGGCCGTCGGCGAGGTGCTCGAGACCCTCGCGGGCGACGTCGTCGGGTTCACTGACTTTCATTGCTCCACCGAGATTCATCCCGGCCCGTTCCATCGCGGGTGTACGCGTCACTCCCAGAACGAGTTCGAGGACGTCGACGCCATGGTCCCGCAGCTCGAGCCACAGGGATTCGGCGAACACCCGTCCGAAAGCCTTGACCGCGCCGTAGATCGAGAGGTGCTTGCCGCCCAGGTAACCGCTCATGGAACCGACCAGCAGCAACCCGCCACTCCCCCGCGCCCGCAGTCGGGCACCGAAGTGGTGCACGAGCGCGAGCTGGGCGGTGATGTTCAGATCGATGACGGTCTGGAACTTCGAGAGGTCACCCTCCACGAAGTCTGCGCCGTAGCTGTTGGCCCCGGCGTTGTAGACGAGCAGGCCGACGTCGAGACCATCGGTGGCGGAGACGATCTCGTCGATGGCCGACGGTGCGGTCAGGTCGACCGACAGGGTCAGCGCCTGCACACCGCGGGCCCGGACCTCGGCAGCGGTCTCCTCCAGTGGTCCGGGTTTACGCGCGATGAGTACGACGTTGATCCCGGCGTCGGCGAGCTGGTGGGCGAACGAGGCACCCACGCCCTCCGAACCGCCGGCGATCACCGCCCACGGGCCGTACTTCGATGCGTCTAAACCGGAACCGGACCCCTCGGAATCGGGACTCTCAGACACCGGCATTCGCGTCTTGCTTCTTCTTCAGCTCCAGTGCGATGTCGATGAGCTGATCCTCCTGGCCGCCGACCAGCTTGCGGGCGCCTGCCTCGAGCAGGATCTCGGCGGCCGAGACGCCGTAGCGTTCGGCGTGGCCCTCCGCGTGCTTGAGGAACGAGCTGTAGCAACCGGCGTAGCCCATCATCATCGCCGGGCGGTCCACCAGGCACTCCGACGGCATGGCCGGCCGGACGACGTCCTGTGCGACGTCGGCGATCTTCATGAAGTCGACTCCGGTGGTGATGCCGAGCTTGTCGCACACACCGACGAAGGCCTCGGTGGGAGTGTTGCCCGCACCGGCGCCGAAGCGTCGGATGGAGCCGTCGATCTGCTGGGCTCCCGCGCGGATCGCATTGACCGAGTTGGCGATCGCGATGTCGAGGTTCTCGTGGCCGTGGAACCCGACCTGCGCGTCGTTGCCGAGTTCGGCGACCAGAGCCTCGACTCGGACGGTGACGTCCTCGAGGACCAGCGCGCCCGCGGAGTCGACGACGTACACGCACTGGCAGCCGGCGTCGGCCATGATGCGGGCCTGCTTGGCGATGACCTCCGGCGGCTGACTGTGGCTCATCATCAGGAAGCCGACGGTCTCGAGGCCGAGGTCGCGTGCGAGGCCGAAGTGCTGGATGGAGACGTCGGCCTCGGTGCAGTGGGTGGCGATGCGGCAGATCTGGCCGCCGTTGTCCTGCGCGGCGCGGATGTCGTCCTTGGTCCCGAGTCCCGGCAGCATCAGGAAGGCGATCTTGGCCCGCTTGGCGGTCTCCGCCGCGGCCTTGATCAGCTGCTGCTCAGGGGTTTTGGAGAACCCGTAGTTGAACGACGAGCCACCGAGGCCGTCGCCGTGGGTGACCTCGATGACCGGCACACCGGCCTCGTCGAGGCCGCCGACGATCGCCCGGACCTCCTCCTCGGTGAACTGATGGCGCTTGTGATGGCTGCCGTCACGCAGGGAGGAATCGGTGATGCGGATGTCGAGAGTGTCGGAGTACTTGCGCGCGTTCGCCATCAGCTTCGGGTCGCGCGGTGTCAGAACCACGTTGGTGCTCATGCGGGGACTCCCAACTTCTTCTTCGCGAGTTCTTCGCCGACCTTGGTCGCGGCGGCGGTCATGATGTCCAGGTTGCCGGCGTAGGGCGGCAGGAAGTCGCCCGCACCCTCGACCTCCACGAAGATCGACACGCGCGCGTAGCCGCCGTTCAGGACGCTCGGCGGGTCGAACTGCGGGTCCTGCAGGAGGCGGTAACCCGGCACGTACTGCTGGATCTCCTTCTCGCGCCGGTGGATCGACTCCGCGATGGCGTCGGTGTCGGCATCCTCGGGAATCGCGCAGAAGATGGTGTCGCGCATGATCATCGGCGGGTCGGCGGGGTTGAGGATGATGATCGCCTTGCCGCGCTGGGCACCACCGATCGTCTCCACTCCCGCCGAGGTCGTCGCGGTGAACTCGTCGATGTTGGCGCGGGTGCCCGGACCGGCCGAGACCGAGGCGACCGACGCGACGATCTCCGCGTACGGGACCGGGACGACGGACGAGACCGCGTGCACCATCGGGATCGTCGCCTGCCCACCACAGGTGATCATGTTGGTGTTCGGGGCGTCGAGGTGTTCACGCAGGTTGGCCGGCGGGACCACCGCGGGTCCGACCGCTGCCGGGGTGAGGTCCACCGCGGTGATCCCGGCGGCCTCGTACTTCGGGGCGTACTCACGGTGCACGTAGGCCGAGGTGGCCTCGAAGATGAGATCGGGCTTGTCCTGCGACCCGAGGAGTTCGTCCGCACCACCGCTCATCGTGATGAGCCCGTGGTCGGCGGCGCGCTTCATGCCCTCCGAGTCGGGGTCGATGCCGACCATCCATCGGGGTTCGATGACCTCCGAACGCTCCAGCTTGTACATCAGGTCGGTGCCGATGTTGCCCGATCCGATGATCGCCGCGGTCAGTTTTGCCGCCACGTGGACCCTCCTCTTGCTAGTGAAGTCTGTTGAATGTCAGGTGAAGTCGAGGGTGACCGAACCGAGGCCGGCGAATTCGGCCACGAAGTGGTCACCCGAGGAGATGTCGATCGCCCGCGTCGCCGTGCCGGGCAGGATCACGTCGCCCTTGCGCAGCCGGACGCCGAAGCTGTCCACCTTGCGCGCCAGCCACGACACCGCGTTCAACGGATGACCCAGCACCGCGGACGAATTGCCCTTCGCGACGATCTCCCCGTTACGATGCAGGACCGCGTCGATGTCGCCGGTGTCGATCTCGCTGATCGGGACACGCTGCTGTCCGAGAATCCAGCCGCACGACGAGGCGTTGTCGGCGATGGTGTCGCACAGCGTGATCTTCCAGTCCTTGATGCGGGAGTCGATGAGCTCGATCGAGGGCACCACCCACTCGACCGCGGCGATGACATCGTCGTTGGTGCATCCCTCGCCGGGTAGATCCTCGCCCAGGATGAACCCGACCTCCACCTCGACCCGCGGGAAGCACAGCTTCTTCGCGTCGATGGGGGTCTCCTCGAAGTACTGCATCTCGTCGAGGAGGTGACCGTAGTCCGGCTCGTCGACGCCCATCATCTTCTGCATCGCCTCGGAGGCGAGGCCGACCTTGTGCCCGGCGACCTTGGCCCCGGCGTCGAGACGCTTGCGGATGTTGATCAGCTGGATCTCGTAGGCGTCGACCACGTCGAGGTCGGGATGGGTGTCCGTGGGACGGTCGATGGCCGTCGCCGACGTCTCCGCTTTCCACAGCTGCGCCGCAATCTGCTCGCGAACGTGCTGGTCAACCGCCATTGTGCCCTCACCTTTCCAATGTGAACGTGTTCTAGTTTAGAACACGTTGCATTTTCGGGGCACCCCTCGGTCCGATCGCCCGAAAATCACCGCCGGCGACCATGTCACCATCTCCGCCGCGACCGTGGCGGCGGTCTTCTCATTCAGCGAGCGGACCGGCGTCAGACGCTCAGGTACGCCCTCTCGATCCGGGCTGGGTCTGCACGCAACGCCTGGGCGGAGTCGTCGATCGCGATGCTGCCGTGGACGAGGATCCCGGCCCGGTCGGCGATGCTCAGGGCGAGCTGGACGTGTTGTTCGACGAGTACGACGGCCATCCCCCGCTCGTCCGCCAGTCTGCGGAGGACGTCGAGGATCTCGTCGACGATCACGGGTGCGAGTCCCATGCTCAGCTCGTCGATGAGGAGCACCTTGGGCCGCTGCACGATGGCCCGGCCGATGGCGAGCATCTGCTGTTCACCACCGGAGAGCCGTCCCGCCTCGACCCCGAGGCGTTTCCGGAGCGAGGGGAAGTAACCGAGCACCTCCTCGATCGCCGCGGCACGATCGCCCCGTGCCTTCACCGCGAGGCGGAGGTTCGCAACGGTGGGCAGCTGGCGGAACAGAGCACGATCGTCCGGCACGAGCACCAGTCCCGACCGCACCGAATCCCGCGGGCGATCGGCCGGCAGGACGTTCCCGTCCACCGTCACCTCACCGGCGAAACGCGGCACCATCCCGGCCAGGGACATCAGGAGCGTCGTCTTGCCCGCGCCGTTCGGCCCGAGGAGACATGCGATCTGACCGGCTTCGACGTCGAGGTCGACGTCCCGGACACACGGACGTTGCCGGACATAGCCCGCGGACAGTCCGCGGCAGCGGAGTGCGGTCATGACAGGACCTCCTCTGTTTCGACGGGGCGGGTCTCGACGGACGGGGTCTCGACGGACTCGACAGGTGCACCGAGATAGGCCCGGACGACCGCGGCGTCGGCGCGGATCTCGTCCGGCGTCCCCGTCGCGATGACCCGACCGAGATCGAGCACGACAATCCGGTCGCAGATGGACAGGACGAGGTCCATGTCGTGGTCGACCATCAGGATCGACATCCCGGCGTCGCGCGCCTTGCACAGACGCTCGCCCAGCCAGCGACTCTCGCTCGAGTCGAGTCCGGCGGCCGGCTCGTCGAGCAGCGCGACGATCGGCGACATCGCCAGCACGCGGGCCACCGACACCAGCTGCCGGTGCCCCTGCGAGAGTGTCGCCACCTCGGCGTCGGCCAGTTCGTTGATGCCCAGGGTGGCGAGCACCGTGGCCACCCGCGTCTCGATCGGTTCGTCGGACCGCGACCGGGTCGCCCCGACCGTCACGTTCTCGGCGACGGACAGGTCGTCATACAGTTCGACATCTTGGAAGGACCGGCCCAGACCGCGCCTGCCCCGCACGTGCGGACGCTGAGCGCTCACGTCGTCACCGTCGAGCGTCACCGTGCCGGTGGACGGGGCGAAGCCGGTGATCGCGTCGATCACAGTCGTCTTCCCCGCACCGTTGGGTCCGATCAGCCCGACGATCTCGCCGGGGTACACCTCGAAGGTGACGTCTTCCGCGGCGACCACCGCACCGTAGGACACGCCCACACCGTCGACGGCGAGAGCCGCCCGGTCGCGGTCGATCGCCGGGGTCGGAGACGATGCGGTCACCCGATCATCTTCTGCCGCAACGGCGTTCGAACGATCACGACGGGACAGGGCCGGCCACGGGATCTTCGGGAGCCGGCTCGCGATGCCGTCCGGGTTCGCCATGACCGACACGATCAGCAGGATGCCGCTGATCAGGGTGTAGTACTCGCCGGCGTGCAGGAAGCGGTCGACGAGGATGTAGAGCAGACCGCCGGGTGCCATGAGCCCGGCCAGGATGCCGCCGGTGATCGAGGTGATACCGGCGATGTACATGACCGCGAAGAGGCTGACGCCCAGGAACACCGTGAACGATTCGGCGGTCGCCAGGGTCTGCTGGTAGCCGAGCAGAGCACCGCCCAGACCGGCGATGAAGGCTCCGATCGCGAACGCCGCCAACTTGGTTCGGGAGACGTCGATACCGGTCGCGGCGGCTGAGCGTTCGTTGGCGCGGACCGCGAGCATGTCGGTGCCGAGCGGGCTACAACGTAGCCACGCGACCCCTAGGGCCACGACGGCCAGCGTGAACAAGCACAGCAGTCCGAACGCGATCCGCGGATAGCTCTCTCCCGCACCGATTCCGAGATCGATGCCGAAGATACGCGGCGTGTCGATCGGTGCGCCGTTGACGCCGCCGTTCAGGGAGGGGTTCCGGAACCAGAACGCCTCGAGGAACACCGCGAGGGCGAGGGTCACCACGGTCAGCGGGAGCCCTCGGACCCGGAGCGCGGGTAGGCCGACCACCACACCGATGACGGTGGCGCCGAGGGCCGCCAGTATCGGTGCGAACGGGAACGGGATGCCGAGATGGGTGTTGAGCACCGAGAGCGAGTAGGCGCCGACACCCGCAAGGGTCAACTGCGCCAACGACACCTGGCCGGCGTACCCGGTGACCACCACCTGGGAGAGTGCGACGATGCCGAAGATCATGCTGGTGATGATCGCGGCGCGGTAGCTGCCGCCGGTCACCAGCAGTGCGATGACCGCGGCGGCGATCGCCACGAGCGCCGGGAGGAGAACGTGGTCGGGGCGGGGCGCCCGGCCGAGTGCCGGTCGGGCGACCGCACCGCGGTCGGGTAGCGGCCGGCCCCGGACGACGAGGAAGGCCATGATCAGGATGAGCGGGATCGCCTCCCCCATACCCGTTTTCGGAAGCCAGTCGAAGGTGTTCTGGAGGTTGGTGACCTCGGACTGCAGGGCACCGATGGCGATACCGGCGATGACAGTGAGCCAGATCGACGAGAAGTTGCCGACCAGGGTGGCGGCGAGCGCCGGCACGATGAACATCGTGTAGGCCACCGGGTTCAAGGTGACCAACGGTGCGATGAGGATGCCACCGAGACCCGCCAGCACCGAGGACAGCGCCCAGTTGCTGAACGCGATCCGGTCGGGCGACAACCCGGTCAGGTATGCACCCTTCTCCGATTCCGCGGCCGCCTCGGTGGCCATGCCGAATCGTGTGTACCGGAAGACCAGTGTGGTGACCACGGCCAGGCCGACGACGCAGCCGGCGAGCCACATCCGGTCCGTCGGGGCCCGACTGTCGCCGATGGTGATGGTCTCGATCGGGAAGATCGGCTCCACGAGCGGGATCTCGGTTCCCACCCGCTGCGCGATGAGCGCCTGGAGCACGATCATCAGACCGATCGATGCGACCGCCTTGGCGACCACCGAGGCGTTGCGCATCGGACGGAAGATCAAGGCGTAGAACACGAGTCCGAGGACGGCGGCGATCACCAGGGCGATCGCCATGGCCGGGACGACCCCAAGAGGCCCACCGAGATGGACCGTCTTGGGGAGTCCCGGGATCGGGACCATCAGCTCCCCTGTCCTCAGCAGGACATAGGTATAGGCGGTGTACAGAGCCACGGCGCCGGTCGCGAAGTTGACGACGCCGGAACTCTTGAAGGTCATGACGAGCGCGAGCCCGATGGCCGCGTACACCGCCCCGTTGCCGAGGCCGAGTACGAGATAGGAGAGATGGTCGGTCATGAATTGTCCTCGTGTGCCGGGCTAGGCGGCCGGCTGCTGGCCGGCCAGCTTCAGGTCGACCGGCACGCCTTCGTCGTTGACGGTTCCGTAGAGCATCTGGCTGGAGCACAGCGCAGGCATCTGCGGGAACGCCTTGCCATTACAGGTCACCGTGATGCCGCCGCCGGCGGGCATCTCGACATCCTTGGCGGACTTGATCGCCGCCCCCAGCGAGGCCGGGGTCACGTCGCCCTGGACGCCACCGGCGGTGCGCACGAACCCGAGCAGCACCTGGTAACCCGACGCACCGGCGCCGGTGATCGACAGATCAGGTGCGTACTGACCCAGGACCGATCGGTACAGCACCGAGTCCGGGTTGTCGGACAGGTAGTCCGTGGCGGTGATGCCGACGTTGCCCTTGACCGTGTCCAGGCCGATCACCTTGGTGACGTTGGGGTCCAGGCAGGTGGGGATCAGGATCTTCTCCACGTTCGGGTCGGCGGTCTGGACGGCCTTCAGCACGCCCGCACAGGTCGCCGCGTCGGCGATGATGCTCACGCCGTCGGGCTTCTCGGACAGACCCGCCGAGACCATCGGGGTCGGATCCGGCACGCCGAGCGGCAGGGGCACGACCTTCAGATCCACGCCGTAGCCACTGAAGACGGGCGTTCCCATCTGGGTGATGACGTTGCCCATCCCGCCGCCGTCACTGGCGAACAGGGTGACCGACTTCATCCCCTTGTCCTTGGCCCCACTGGCCATCGCGGTGAGCGTGCCGGGCAGTCCGGCCGACAGCGCGGCGACGTCGGGGGAGGTCAGCTCGATCGGCGACACCGCGTTGAGGGTGACGTAGGGGATCTTGGCGCCGGAGATGATCGGCACGATCACCTGTCCCATCGAGGTGCCCGGCGACAGCACCGCTGCGACCTTCTTCTCGACCAGTTCGTTGGCGCACTTGGTGGCCGAGGTCGGCTCCTCCTGCTGCTTGCAGACCACGAGTTCGATCGGCCGGCCGGCGAGGCCGCCGGCATTGTTGTTGACGTACTGCACCGCGGCTTCGGCGCCTTGTCGGTACTCGGGAATCGACACCGCGGCGCCGCCCTCGGGTGAGACGAATCCGATCTTGATCGGTTCGCCGGACGCCGGCTCCGAGGGGAGCGATGACGTCGAGGCCGACGAGGCGCTGTCGCTGGTGGAATCATCACTGCCACAGGCGGTGGCGCCGAAGGTGGCGACCACGGCCAGGGCACCGACGCCGACGATGGTCCGCCGGTGCCGAATCAGTCCGCCGAGTTTCATATCGGGCTTCTCCTTCACGAGATGTGCGAGAACCCGCACCGGACGAGACATCCGACACGCACAGTTCCTCGCGTGATGCACATCACCCTCCGGGTGGCGGCAGTGAATTATGTGCGTACCGCCACGGGCCCGCGATGAGGCGTTCCCATTGACTGGGAGGTCGGAAAATCTGAGCCGGGAACGTGGCGTCGTTTGGTCAGACGACCCGAAATCAGGCCTGCCGCAGCCACTTCAGTCAGCACCCCTGACATCGGCCCGATCGGACGAACGTGCCGTCGCATTATTGACAGTCCTCGCCAATAATGGTGATGTAGCTCTCATGACGCTCGCACCCGGCACGCCCCGGCGCCGTGGACGGCCGTCTGTCCTCGACACCGATGACGTCGTCGCCAAGGCGTACCGCCTCTGGTCGACGCACGGTTTCGCGGCCACGAGCTGGCAGGACCTGGCCGCCGCGACGGGAGTGAGCGCGCGGACACTGTTGCGTCACTTCCCATCCAAATCCGACATCGCCTGGCTGGGCGTCGAACCGGCGACCGAACGCCTCACCGCCGCACTGGCCGCCACCGCCGCCGACGCCCCCCTCGGCGACGCCGTCCGCCACGCGATCGCCGAGTCGGTCTCACACGAACCGCACGTCCAGCGCGTGAGTGCCGACTGGTTGCGGCTGATCTCGTCCGAGCCCGAACTCGTGGTGATGGCCCCCGCCGCGTATCGGCCATGGATCGACGAACTCGCCGGTTTCATCGGCAGACGACTCCCCGAGGCGCCGACCTCCGCGTGCCGCGCGATTGCCACGGCGTACCAGGCGGCCACCTTCGACGCCCTGCTCAGTTGGGCCGAACTCGCCCCCGACATCGACTCGGCCGACGCGGTGGACGAGGCGCTCCGCTGGCTCACGATCACCGTCCCGGCCCCGTGACACACCGGGGACCGACCCCGCTCCCCCTCCGACCACAGCCCGATCCGAAAGGAACCCCATGACCGTCGAGAACCATTCCCCCATCACTTCGTTGCCGCTCACCGAGTCCACGCGCCCCGCACCTCCGCATCCCGATCCGCTGGCCCCGGCACGCATCGGACCCGTGGAACTGCGGAACCGGGTGATCAAGTCGGCGACCTTCGAAGGGGTGACCACGAATGCACTGGTCACCGATGCCCTCATCGACTTCCACGTCGCCGTCGGCGAGGGCGGTGTGGGCATGACCACGGTCGCCTACCTCGCGGTGGCACCCGAGGGACGGACCGAACGCGACCAGATCCACTGGCGACCGGAGGCGCTACCCGGCCTGCGACGGCTCACCGAGGCCGTCCACGCCACCGGCGCGAAGATCTCGGCGCAGATCGGGCATGCCGGGCCGGTGGCCAACTCCCGCTCGACCGGCCTGCCGTCGATCGGACCGTCGACCCGGCCCAACCCGCTCGCGATGGCCCTCGACCGTGCTGCGACGCCGGCCGACATCGCGCGCGTCATCGAGGCGCACGCACAGGCCACGCGATACGCCAAGGAGGTCGGCTTCGATGCCGTCGAGGTCCATCTCGGCCACAACTACCTGGCGAGTTCGTTCCTGAGCCCTAATCTCAATCGCCGCAAGGACTCCTGGGGCGGGTCGCTGACCAACCGCGCCGAGTTCGCGCGCCGCATCCTGGCGGCGGTCCGGGAAGCTGCCGGAGACGACATCGCGGTGCTGGCGAAGATGAACATGGCCGACGGCGTCCCCGGCGGATTGTGGCTCGACGAATCCCTCCGTGTGGCAACGATGTTCGAGGCCGACGGCCACCTCGACGCACTGGAGCTGACCGGCGGGTCGTCGCTGCTGAATCCGATGTACCTCTTCCGCGGCGACGTTCCCGTGCGCGAGATGGCGGAGACCCAGAAGGGCATCGTCAAGCTCGGGATGAAGATGTTCGGCAACATGGTGTTCTCCCACTACCCCTATGAGCCGCTGTACTTCCGCGACTTCGCCCGCCAGTTCCGCGACGCGCTCACGATGCCCCTGGTCCTGCTGGGCGGGATCACCGACCTCGAGGCCATGAACACCGCGATGTCGGACGGTTTCGAGTACGTCGCCATGGCGCGCGCGCTGCTTCGGGAGCCGGACCTGATCAACCGGATCGGCAAGGATCGCGATGCGACCTCACTGTGCATCCACTGCAATCTGTGCGCGGCCAGCATCTTCACCGGCACCAGGTGCCCGCTAGTGGTCGAGCCGGCCCGCTGACCGACGCGAAACCGGGACGAAGTTGCGTGACCTGCTTCACAAGCGCGCTCCGCTATGGCATATTCCTAATCGAAATAGCCATGTCAGAGCGTTAGCTGCCTGAAGGAGTGCCGACATGACGACGCTTGCCGAACCCGCCCCGATCTCTTGCGACCGGCCGGGGACACCCGTGAACGACGCGGCCCCGACCGCCGTCCTCGATCGCCTGTCGCTGGTCCTGGAGGCGTTCGCCGGGCGGGAGACGCTCAGCCTCGCGGAGGTCGTCGTCCGCACCGGGGTGCCGAGGTCGTCGGCGCACCGCATGTTGGACCGTCTGGTCGCGATGCGGTGGCTCCGACGACAGGGCCGTGACTACAGCCTGGGCATCCGCCTCGTCGAGCTGGGGTCGCTGGCAGTCCACCAGGATCGGGTGCACTCGGCGTCCGCCGATCATCTCCACCACCTGTATCGGATCACCGGCATGGTCGTGCATCTCGCAGTTCTCGACGGCGAGGACATCGTCTATCTGGACAAGATCGGCGGCCGGCTCGCGGCTCATGTGCCGACCCGGGTCGGTGGTCGCCTGCCGGCCGAGCGGACCGCGTTGGGGAACGCCCTGCTCGCCTTCAACGGCCGCGACCTCCCCGGTGACGCACTGGTCCGGGAGCGCGGGTTCGCCACGCACCGGGACGGGGCACTCCGCGGGTTCGGGTGCATCGCCGCCCCCATCGGCCCCGTCGGTGAGGCGACGACCGCGGTGTCGATCTGTGGACCGTTGCGGGACATGGCTTTCGACCATCGGATGACCAGCCCGGTACAGCTCGCGGCCGGCGCGATCTGGCGGAGCCTGTCGGCCGGGGTGCGGGTGACACCGACACTTCAGCGCCGCGATCTCCTGCGTTCGCTACCCACCGCCGCGAGCGTGCTGTCCGAGGGATAGCCGCCGACCCCGCGCAACCCGTCAGTCCTCGACGGTCGACCGCCAGGTCCCCGGGTCCCGTGGGATCGGCAAACCGTTCTCGTCGTGTGCGGCGGACTCGCGGTAGCGGATCGCCGCGGCATCGATGTCGTCGAGAAGCTCTCTGGCCAAACGGATCTCGGACTCGAAGTAGCGCTGCGACCACCGCAGACTCATCTGCGAGAAGGCCCAGGCAGGTTCGTCGTCGGAGTGCTCGGCGTGGACCCCGGCGCGACGGGCCTGCTCGGTGAGATTGTCGATGTGGGCCTGCACCAGCTCCTTGAGCTGTTCCGGTTCCTGCAGGTGGCCCATCCAGAGGCGAAGCATCACACCGTGTTTGAGAACCGGCAGCTCCACGTCGGCGTCACGGGACCAGCTCCGCAACGCCGACACCCCGGCGTCGGTGATGCCATACAGGCGCCGTCCCCGCTCACCGTCACCGGCGACCATCCGTGAGGTCACCAGCCCACGATCCTCGAGCCTCTTCAGTTCGGTGTACACCTGGCTCACCGAGGGACTCCAGTAGAAGAACCCGATGCTCCAGTCGGCCCACTTCTTCAGGTCGTTGCCCGTCAGTTCCTCGCCGAACGACAGCATCCCCAGCACCGCCCAGCTGGTCGCCGGGAGGTGCGGATGAGCAGCGCTGTCAGGTCCCATGGTCGTCTACCTTACAAAGCGCACCATGCCCTCGCGGTGGGTCAGCTCCCGGCTACCGGGAACCGTTGTCCGGAGCGGTGATACGGGCACCTACCGTGGTCACATGCCCGACGCCACCATCTACATCGTCGATCAGGTCGTCGTCCGACCCGGCCGCGCCCCGGAGTTCATCGACGCGTACCTGCACGAGTACGCGCCGTCCGCCCGCGAACGCGGCCTGACGCTCGACCGGGTCCTGGTGAGTCCGCCGGCGTGGATCGACGGGGAGAACAACACGGTGACGGCGACGTGGACCGTGTCCGGGCCCGGCGACTGGTGGGCCGCGGCGGTCCGTGGCCGGCACGACCCCGAACCGTCCCGATGGTGGACGTCCATGGAGCCACTGATCGTCGAGCGCACCCGTTCGATGGCGGCCTCCGCCGACGATGTGGAGAAGCTGAACGATGTATAAGGTCACCTCGCTCCTCCACCTGGCCGACCCACGAGACGACCTCGAGACCGCGGTCCTCGTCAAACGTCTCCGCGGCGTCGCCGAAGAGTCTCGGGCTCAGCGCATCCTGATCGAAGCGACCCTGCCCGGGGTCCGCAACGGCGGGGATCTGCTCGTCCATCTCCAGTTCGCCGACGCCGGGGACTGGGAGGACACCCGGGCGGTGCTCGACGCGGTCCTCGCGCACAGCGCGGTGCGACATGTGGATGCGGTGGAGTACCTCGGAGCGGACGGCCCGGACACGACCGGCCGACGCGACGACGGCCCCTCACCTACCGTCTACCGGACCCTGCTCCTGCGGGTCGACGAGACCGCGCCGGCCGCCGAGGTCGACCGCTTCGAGAACGCCACGCTGACGATGCCCGATCACATGTCGGGAATCAGGGCATGGCAGTTGAGCCCGGTGATCCGGGCACGTGGCGCGTCGACGTGGACCCACGTCTGGGAGCAGGAGTTCGCCGACGTCGACGCTCTCACCGGCCAGTACATGATGCATCCGGTCCACTGGGGACTCGTGGACCGCTGGTTCGACCCGGAATGCCCGGATCGGATCATCTCCGATCGTGTCTGCCACAGCTACTGTCGGCTACCGGCCCCGGTCATCTGATCCCCCGGTCATCTGATCCCCCGGTTATCTGATCCACCGACCAGACGACCGGGACCCGCACCTCCCTAGCGGGCCAGGAAGGCCAGGACCACCGACTCCCAGGCTTCTTTCTGCTCGATCATCACCCAGTGGCCGCAGTTCGGGAAGATGTGGATCTCGCCGTGGGGGATCATCCGCATCGGCAGGATGGACATGTCGACCGGGCTGACCCGGTCGTCACGCCCCCACGTGATCAGGGTGGGCACGGAGAGCTTGCGCAGGTTCGCCCATCCGGGTGTCGCCTCCGACGACCGCATTGCCTGCGCCATCCGGTCCAGTGCGGCCCGCCCGTACATGGCCCGCGAACTGGCCAGCGTCTCCGGATCGGTGGCCTGCTCCCACCGCTCGTCGATCATCTGCTCGGTGATCAGCGAGCGGTCGTAGACCATCGAATTCAGCCAGGCCACCAGGGATTCGCGGGACGGGTTGTCGACGAACTCGCCGAGCCGGATGATGCCCTCACCCGGTTGCGGGCCGAAGAGGCTCGTCCCGGCGCCGCCGACCGTCACCAGCTTCTCCACCCGCTCCGGATCGGAGAGCGCGAAGTCGGTGGCCACGAAGCCACCCATGGAATTGCCGATCAGTCGCACACGATCGAGGTCGAGACCGTCGAGGAGAGCCCGCACCGCGGTCGGCGCCGAGTGCATCGGGTGCGGCGCACCGAAACTGTCGCTGACCCCGAAACCGGGGAACTCCAGGACGATGGTCCGGTAGTGCCGCGCGAGAACCGGCATGTTGCCGCTGAAGTTGCGCCACCCGGTCACGCCGGGTCCGGAGCCGTGCAGCAAGAGCAGGGGCGGTCCGTCGCCGGCCTCCCGATATCGCAATGTGCCGTGTTCGGTGGCGAGTTCACGGAGTTCGGGGACGCCCGACGTCTCCGTGTTTCCGCTTGCTACGGTTGTCTCGATCGCGCTGTCGGTCACCATACTCGCAGAGTCCCACCTCCGCGACCGGCGTGACGGCGCCCGTCCCATTCACCGGTCGTCGTTCAGTGCAGTCGCGGAACGTTCTGTCCCACAGGGAGTTCGATACCACTCTCGGTGAGGGACTGCTCCGCGAACGCCTGATCGATGGTGCGCAGGAGCTGCTCGCACCCGTGGGTGTTCGCGCCGAAACCGGCAGCGGTTCCGGCGTCGTCACGGGCCGCGATGAAAGGGCACTCGCGTGCGTCGAACGGCCACTGGATCGAGGTGTGCGCCGCGCTGAACTTCTCGACCAGCACCTCCCGGCCGCACCCCTGGCACGAGATGGGCTGCATCGTCATACGACGCCTCCGGCCGGATCCGGACGAGCGATCCGACCGTAACCGCCGCGGTAGAACAACAGCGGCTCCTGGTCGGACGCGCGGAGATGATGTGCCCGCGCCACGACTATGGTGTGGTCGCCCGCTGCGTGCTCGGCATCGAGCTCGGCGTCGATCCACGCCAGCGCACCCGTCAGGACCGGGGCACCCGAAGGCGCCGGTGTCCAGTCGACGTCGCGGAACTTGTCCGCACCGGGTGACGCCAGACGACGACAGACCGCTTCCTGCGAGTCGGCGAGGATGTTGATCGTGAACCGGCCTGCGGCACGCACGAGAGGCCATGACGTGCTGGTCAGGCCCACGCAGAACGCCACCAGCGGCGGATCGAGGGACACCGAGGTGAACGAGTTCGCCGCCAGCCCGACCGGTTCCCCGGAGTCGGGATGGATACCGGTGATCGCCACGACGCCGGTGGCGAAGTGGCCCAGCACATGCCGCATCGATGCGCCGTCGACGATCGGCCCGTCGGTCATCTGGCTCACCGTGTCACCTCGCGAGCCGGCCGGCCGCGCTCAGTGCGGCGATGTACCCGTAGACGAGGCCCTGTCCGATGGTCGCGCCCGCGCCGGGGTAGGTCGCACCGAACGCATTCGCCGCGGTGTTGCCGGTGGCGTAGAGGCCGTCGATCACCGATCCGTCCTCGCGCAGCACGCGAGCCCGGTCGTCCGCCTGCAGACCGCCGCACGTCCCGAGGTCGCTCAACTCCAGTCGTACGGCGAACAGTCCACCGTCGAGCGCGCGGAGCGTGGGATTCGGGCTGATGGTCGGATCGCCGTAGTACTGCTCGTAGGCGTTGGTGCCGCGTCCGAACTGGTGGTCGACGCCGACGGCGGCCGCCGCGTTGAACGCGTCGAAGGTGTTCCGGAACGCGGTCTCGTCGACACCCATGTGGATGGCCAGGTCACCCGGATCATCCGCGCGGACCGCGATGCCGTGCTCGTACCAGGCTCGGGGCAGCGGCTGCCCGGGAAAGAGGCTGCCCGCCATGAGGTAGCTGTTGCGGTATCGCTGGTCGAAGACCAGCCACATGGTCCCGACCGGGTCGCCCGCCTGCTCCCGGGCGAGTACCCGCTGCCCGAAGGTCATGTAGTCGAGTGCCTCGTTGATGAATCGGCGCCCGGACGCATCGACGATGAACGACCCCGGCAGTGACCGCTCGGCCAGGAGCACCGACGGCGACCCGCCGGGTACGGCCGCGACCGCGGGGAACCACCACGCCTGTTCCATCGACGCCACCCCCGCACCCAGGTCCTGACCGATCTTGATCGCATCGCCGGTGTTCGTCGTGCAACCCAGACTGCTGTTCGCCGACAACGACTCCGACTGGAACTTGTGCCGCATCTCCATGTCGTGATCGAAACCGCCGGCCGCCAGCACCACGCCCCGGCGCGCGCGAACGGTGACATCGACGCCGTCCCGGTTCACCACGGCCCCCACCACACGGCCGTCTTCGACGACGAGATCCACCATCGGGGTGTCGGTCCAGATCGGGATGTCCGCGGCCAGCGCCCCCGCGAACAGTCCGGCGGCGATCGCCTGTCCGCCGGCGGCATACCTACGCTTGACGACGAGCCCTCCGAGCCCGATACCCAATGCCCTCACGATGCGGCGGAGCGAACGACTCGGCGTGCTTCGCAACAGGTTCAGCCATTTGTAGTCGGCACCGGTGATGGGCATGGGCAGGGGTGATTCCATCAACCCCGGTCGCAGACGTGCCTGTTCGGGGCCGAGCGTCGCGACGTCGAAGGGCTTGCATTCGCAGGTGCGGCCGACTGCGGATCCGCCCGGTTCGTCCGGGTGGTAGTCGGAGTAGCCGCGCGCCCACATGAACGTCATCGGCGTCGTCCGCTCGAGCATCGCGATGGCCTCGGGACCGTGTTCGAGGAAGGCCGCACCCCTCTCGGCAGGAGCGCTGTCACCCACCACCGCGCGTACGTAGTCGGCCGCGGCCGCCGGGCCGTCGTCGGGTTGCTCACGGCGCAGGATCGGATTGCCCGGCACCCAGAACGCCCCGCCGGAGCGCGCCGTCGAACCACCGACGTACTCCGACTTCTCCACCACCAGCGTCGACAGGCCGAGCTCGTGGCCGGCCAGCGCGGCCGCCAGTCCGGTACCCGAGCCGACGACCAGGAGGTCCACGGTCTGATCGGTCTGCGGCACAGTCGCGTTCATGACCGGACCGCTTCGACGTCAGGGCTACGGTCGGCGGTGACGAACGTGAGGTCCTCGGGGTGTGGTTCGCGCAGCATCGTCCAGTAGTCGACGAGACGCCACGGGCACGGCACCACGGCCCGGCCGGCACTGTTCCGGTAGTAGCTGTTGACCTGACCTCCCGGATGCATCCACACCGTCTCGTCGAGCGCTTCGTCCACCCGCGCGTTGTACTCCGCGAGCGCCTCGGGTCGCACATCCATGGACTGGTGATCGTTCTCGATCAGGTACTGCAGGCACTCGACGATGTAGTGGACCTGCTCTTCGCTCGTGATGTTGTGCCCGGCACCGTGATTGGGTGCGGAGTTGGGGCCGGAGGTGACGAACAGGTTCGGGAAGCCCGAGACCTGCACGCCCAGGTACGCACGCGGGTCCTCGCCGCCGTCCCACACCTGCGCCAGGCTCCTGCCGTCGCGGCCGACGATGTCGATCGCGGTGGTGAACTGCAGTTTGAACCCGGTGGCCAGGATGATGACGTCGGCCTCGAGGAACTCCCCCTCGGTGGTGCGCACCCCGTCGGCGGTCACCTCGGCGAACGACGCGCGATGCAGGGAGACGTGATCGCGTTTGAGGGCCGCGTAGAAACCGGGGTCCTTGACGATCCGCTTGGCGTAGGGCCGGAAGTCAGGGGTCAGCTTCGCCATGAGTTCCGGATCGTCGGCGAAGTTGTCCTGCAGATACTTCTGCGCGTTGCGGAGCACCATGTCGTTCTCGGCCGAGGCCGAGAAGTGCGTCGCCGCCCATTCCGGATCCACCCGCGGCAGGCGGTACAGATTGTCCGAGGCGAACCAGTAGGACCGCAACCGGAACCACTCGTGGTAGAAGGGTAGGTGCGCGAGGGCCCACCGTTGTTCTGCGGCAACATCATTGACCACGGCGCGTTCCGGGACGATCCAGTGCGGGGATCGTGCGACGACGTCGAGAGAGGCGACCTGGTCGACGATGCTCGCCACCACCTGCACCGAGGTGCACCCGGTGCCGAGCACGATCACCTTCTTGCCGGTCAGATCCAGCGCCGGATCCCATTGCGCGGTGTGCACGACCGTCCCGGCGAAGGAGTCGAGGCCCGGGACGTCGGGAATGTTGGGTGCGTTCAGCATGCCGAGTGCACTCACCACCGCACGCGCCGAACGCGTCGAGGTCTTGCCCGCGGCATCGCGGATGACGACCTGCCACCGCTGGTCACCCTCGGACCAGGTGGCGGACACCACCTCGGTGTTCAGCCGGATGTGTTCGCGGAGGCCGTATTTGTCCACCACGGACAGCAGGTACCGCTGGTATTCGGGTCCGGTCGGGTAGTACCGGGTCCACTCGGGGTTGAGTTCGAAAGAGTAGGAGTAGTAGTGACTCGGCGTGTCGACCGCTGCACCGGGGTAGAGGTTGCGGTGCCAGGTCCCGCCGATGTCGCTGTTCGCCTCGAACACCGTGTAGGAGAACCCGGCCTCCCCCAGCTTGATGGCAGCGTTGATACCCGTGATCCCGGCGCCGATGACGATGACGTCGAAGTCGGCGGGAGGAGCCACCGTCACCGGGACGTTCCGCCGGTCGCTGACGAATCCGGCCTGCTCCAGGAGGAGAGGGACGAACTCGTCGTCGACCACCTGAGAGGTCGCCACCCGAGCCATGTCGGCGAAGACCTCGGCCGGCGGCACCCCCATGGCAGCGGTCAGGTCGGAACCGACGAGGAGTTCGACGGCGCGTTCACGGATGTCGGCGACGACGTCCGCGGGGTACACGCCGGCAGGCAGGGTGTTGCTGTTCGCCGTCTGGTAATGCGTTCCCGGTACGGAGATCTCGAGCCTGGGCCCGAATTCCTCGAGCAGACCCAGATCGCCCGTCACGTGGATCAGTGACATCAGCAGGGGCGCCGGATCACAGTTCGCGATCGCGGCTCGCAGGGCTGCCTCGTCGACGGATGCCGAATCGGCGGCGCCGGCGTTGGTCGTCGCTGAGTGGGTGGTCGCAGATACTGCGTTGGTCATCATGCACCTTCCGGTACTGGCACACCCATGCGGGTGAGCATGTCTCGTGGGTCGGCGGGCGGGGCGAGGTCCAGCAGTTGCCGGCCCCGCCGATGCGCTGCGGCCGTGCACATCTCGTCGTCGGAGTGGATCCAGAACTCACCGGCCGCGATCTGATCGAGCATGTGGGCGGCGGCGTCGAGAGGGTCGAGTCCGCGTTCGACGTTGTCGCGCTGCATCGCGGCGAACACCGCGTTGGCCGTGGGATTGTCGGTCGGGGCCTCGCGCAGTGCCGACCGGAAGATGTCGCTGCGGATCGAGTGCGGTATCACCGCACTCACCTGGATCGGTGCGCCGACGATGGACAGGTCCTGGTGGAGGCACTCGGTCATCGCCAGCACGGCATGCTTGCTGACGATGTACGGGGCCTGCACCGCAACGGTATTCAAACCGCCGACCGAGGAGAGGTTGGCGATGCACGACGGGGTCCCGGCGGCGATCATCCGCGGCACGAACGACTTGATGCAGTAGAAGACACCGTCGACGTTGATCTGCATGAGCCGTCGCCACCGGGCGTCGTCGATCTCCCAGATCAACCCGGCCGATTCGATCCCGGCGTTGTTGATCAGCAGTTCCACACTGCCGTGGCCCTCGAACACCGCGGCCGCGAACTCCTCGACCCTGCTGGGGTCGCCGACGTCGACGGCGTAGGCGCTCGCCCGACCGCCGGCCGCGGCGATGTCGTCGACGACGGCCGCGGCCCGATCGCGGTCGATGTCGGCCACCACCACGTGCATCCCGAGGAGACCGAGGTGACGGGCGAATCCCTCACCGATTCCGGCCGCGGCACCGGTGACCACTGCGGTCCCCGACGAAAACCGCTGTGCTGCTTCGTTGGTCATGATTCCTGTCTCGCTCGATTCTGGTCGTGTCCCCGTCACGTCTGTTCGGCGTTCACACGCCGGCCGGCATTATGTGGGGGTTGGCCCAGGCCGGCGGTTCGAGTGGCGGGAGCTGGGTGCGGCCGTCCACCGAGAACACCGGTGTCCCGGTGGCCCACGGATAGTGGAGGCTGAAGGCGACGAGGCCCGTGCGCTCGGCGGCCGGGAGCGTGCACATCTCCAGGACGGTCTGTGCGAGATAGTCCACCGGCTCGGTCTCGTAGCCGTCCGGCAGCAGTGCCTCGGCGCCGGGGGTCATGATCGCCGTCGACGGTCCGACCGCGTTGACCGCGATGTTGTCGTCGAGCAACTCGGCCGCGAGGCCCTGGGTGAACCGGTGCTGCGCCGCCTTGGCCGATGCGTAGATCACGTCGCCGGAGGTCTTGTTGTACTCGCGGAACGGCCGGATGGGGCTCAGCCCGGTCGAGGAGCCGATGTTCACGATCCAACCCGCACCGTTGCGCCGCATGTGCGGGATCGCCCTCTGGGACAGGAGGAACGGCACCTTGAGGTAGTGCTCGATCGTCCGGTCGAAGGTTGCCACGCTCATGTCCTCGACGGACGAGTAGTCGGCAAAGCCGGCGTTGTTGACCAGGATGTCGATACCGCCGGCGGCCTCGACCACGCCGTCGACGAGGCGGTCGCGCTGTTCTGGATCCTCGAGATCGGCGGTGATCGCGTGGGCGGTTCCACCGGCCTCCTCGATCAGGTGCACGGTCTCGTCGAGGGTTCCGGAGATGAGCAGCTTCTCGCCGTTGCGGATCGACGGCGACGGCGTAGAGGATCGCGCGGTGACCACGACGGTGGCCCCGGCGCTCGCGAGTCGCCGGGCGATGCCGCGCCCGATCCCGCGGCTGCTGCCCGTCACCAGCGCGACCTTGCCGCTCAGCTGCTGTGTCCCCTGCTGTGGTGTCATGTTGCGCTCCTCTGATTTTCGTCCGCAGGAGTCGCCGCGAGGATGTCGCGGATCATCTGCCAGACCTTCTCGCGCGCGGGTGGCGTGAGCGAGAGCTGCGGAAAGGTGAGGAAGCCGTGGAAGAGTCCGTCGAATCGGTGAGCGATCACCGGGACGCCGGCGGCCGCGAGCAATCGGGCGTACTCCTCACCGGCCGAACACGGCGGATCGAGTTCGGCGGTGGCCACCACCGCCGGGGGCAGACCGGCCAATGTGTCTGCGTCGGTGGGGATCACCAGGGCGCTGTGCCGCCCCTGGGGTGCGTACTGCTCCCAGTACCACCGCATGGCCTTGGTCGTGTTGTAGTACCCGACTCCGTAGTCGCGGTACGACGCGGTGTCGAAGTCGTCGTCGATCACCGGGTACAGCAGGACCTGGGCGCACACCTTCGGCCCGTTGCGGTCGCGGGCGGCCAGACTGGTCGTGGCGGCCAGGTTTCCGCCCGCGCTGTCGCCGGCCAGTGCGATGCGATGCGGATCCCCACCGAACCCGGAGATGTTCTCCGACGTCCAGCACAGTGCCCGATAGACATCCTCCATCGCCGCCGGGGCCCGGTGTTCGGGCGCGAGACGATAGTCGACCGCCACCACGACCGCACCCACTTCCGCCGCCATCGATCGACAGAACTCGTCGTGGCTGTCCAGGTCGCAGAAGACGAACCCGCCGCCGTGTGCGAACACGACGACCGGCAGACCTCCGCTCCTGTTTCCGTCGTCGGAATCGCGGTGCGGCACGAACACCCGCAGCGCCAGGTCGCCGCCCGGTCCGTCGATCGTGAGATCGCGGGCGATCGCCATGTCCGGCTGCCGGGTGAGCGGAGCACGCCGAGACACGATGATGTCCCGCAGCTCGCGGGGATCGTGTTCGGTGACGTCGGGGAATCCCGCCTCGAGGGCGGTCAGCATCGCTTCGACGTCGGGATGCAGGTCGCTACGACGGCTCATGTCGGTGTCCTATCCGTCGGTTTCCATCCGTCTGGATGGTGTGGGATCGCGTCATCGGGTCAGGAGATCTCGAAGCCCTTGTAACCGGCCTCGGCCACCTCGGCGCACACGTTCGCGTAGTTCCCGAACCCGCCGATGTACGGCATGAAGACCCGGGGTTTGCCCTCGATGTTGGCGCCCATGTACCACGAGTTCGCCGAGGGGAAGAGGGTGCCGGCCGCCTTGGCCGAGCACTCGGCGACCCAGCTGTCGACCGCGTCGCTCTCCGCCTCGATGGCCGCCGAATTGTGTTCGTCGAGATGACGGATGGCATCGGCGACCCAGTCCACATGCTGTTCGGCACCGAGAACCATGTTGGCCAGGACACTCGGGCTCCCCGGTCCGGTGAGGATGAACATGTTGGGGAAGCCGTGCACCGCCAGGCCGAGGTAGGTGCGGGGCCCCGCGGCCCACTCCTCGGTGAGAGTGCGTTCGCCACGTCCGCGGATGCCGATGCGGGACAACGATCCGGTCATCGCGTCGAACCCGGTCGCGAAGATCAGCATGTCGAGGTCGAAGTTCTCCCCCGAGGTCCGGACCCCGGTCCGGGTGATCTCCTCGATCGGGGTCTCGCGCAGGTTGACCAGGGTCACGTTGCTGCGGTTGAAGGTCTCGAAATAACCGCTGTCGGTGACGATCCGCTTGGTGCCGATCGGGTGATCCGTCGGGATCAGGATGTCGGCGACGGCCGGGTCCCGGACGATCTCCCGGATGCGCGCCTCGACGTATTCACGCGCGGTGTCGTTGGCCGCGAGGTTGGTGGTCTGGTCGGGGAACGCCTTGGCGAACAGGTAGCCACCGCGTTGCCACCACTCGTCGTAGACGCGGGTACGTTCCGCCTCGTCCACCTCGAGTGCACCCTTGGGGTACGGCGCGTTCGGGGTCCCTCCCCCGCTCATCCGGGAGAGCCGGCGGCGTTCGGCGTAATTGGCCTTGACCTCGGCGATGACCTCCTCGGAGAGCGGCCGGTTACCCGCGGGGATGGAGTAGTTGGGACTGCGCTGGAACACCACGAGGTGTTCGGCGATCTCGGCGATCACCGGGATCGACTGGATTCCCGACGACCCGGTACCGATGACACCCACACGCTTGCCGGCGAAATCGACGTCGTGATGCGGCCATTCGCCGGTGTGGTAGGTCTCGCCGGCGAACAGATCACGGCCGGGGATGTCGGGTTTGTTGGTCGCGGAGAGCACACCGGTCGCCATGATCAGGAACCGCGCGGTCACGGTGGAGCCGGTGTCGGTGCTCACCGCCCACTGCGCGAGTTCCTCGTCGTAGGTGGCCGCGGTGACCCGCGTGAGGAAGTCGAAGGCAGATCTGAGGTCGAACCGGTCCGCGACATGACGCAGGTAGGCGAGGATCTCCGCCTGCGTCGCGAAACGCTCGGTCCAGGTCCATTCCTGTTGCAGGTCTTCGTCGAACGAGTACGAGTAGTCGATGCTCTCCACATCGCACCGCGCCCCGGGGTACCGATTGTGGTACCAGGTTCCGCCGACGTCCGCGGCGGACTCGAAACCGTGCACGTCAAGGCCGTCGCCGCGGAGCTTGTGGACGGCGTAGAGGCCGGAGATGCCCGCGCCGATGACGATCACGTCGTGATCGGTCGTCCGCGCGCCCTGCGTGTCTGAGATGGTCACGATGCTGACTCCTTGGCCTGCCGGGCCCACATCCACTCGTGGCCCCAATAACTGTCGGCGGTGATTTCTTCTGCGGTGTAGTGCGTTTCGTCGACCAGCACCCCGCCGGTGCCGTACTCGATGTCCCAACCGCCCGGTACCCGGACGTAGAACGAGACCATCTTGTCGTTGGTGTGCCTGCCGAGGGTCGAGGAGACCGGGAAGTCGCGGGCCATGACCTGGTCGTAGGCCCGGCCGACGGCGTCGAGCTCGTCGACCTCGACCATCACGTGGATGAGTCCGGGATCACGCCCTTCGAGCGCCGGCATGATGGCGAGACTGTGGTGCCGCTGGTTGATCCCGAGGAAGCGGATCCTCGACGGCGGCATCCCGGGTGGCGTGGGCATCCGGAACGCCCCGCGCGGCAGGAATCCCAGTGTCGCCGTGTAGAACACGTAGGATTCGTCGAAGTTGGTCGTCGGCATCACGACGTGCCCGAGCCCCTGGGGGCCGGTGACGAACTTCTGTCCGTACCTGGTGAGAACCGGGCTGTGGTCGAGCACCGGGCCGTGGAAGATCTCGAGCGGCGTTCCGCCGGGATCCTTCAGGCTGATGCCGCCCTCGATCCGGCGGTGGTCACACAGGTCCTGGTCCATCTCCGAGTACGGGGTGCCGGCCTCGTCGAGCACTTGCCGGAGTTCGGCGAGTGCGAGGTGGTCGCGCACCTCCCAGCCGACTGCCGTGACCCGGTCGGCATTGCCGCGTTCCACGGTGATCCGAGCTGCGCGCTCGTCCATCCGGAAGTGGAGCGCATCCTTTTCGGGTCCGGTCCCCGGCGCGAATCCGAGTACCTCGAAACCCAACTCGCGCCACCGATCGATGTCGGTGGCCATCACCCGTACGTAGCCGAGCGCTGCGATCAGACCCATCGTCGTGATCCCCCGGCTCAGATCATCACCCGCAGGGGACCTGCGGGGACCTCGACACCCAGGGATGCCAGCGCGGCGGCGTGATAGGTGGTGCTGGTGACATGGATCGCGTGGTGCAGTCCGGCGTGCGCGTCCCGCCAGAACCGCTGCAATGGATTGTCCATCCGCAGCGCGTTGCCGCCGGACCGATCGAAGATCTCGTCGGCCGCGCGGACTGCGCGCCAGGCGGCGCGGATCTGGTTGCGCCGCGAGGCGGCCCGCATCTCGAAGTCGATCTCGGTGCCGGCGTCCACGAGGTCGTAGATGCGGTCGACGTTGCCCAAGAGCTGTTGCCGTGCGGCGTCGATCTCGGCAGCGGCCTCACCGAGGGCGTGCAGGACATAGGGGTCGTCCTTGATCGCGCCACCCGTGGCGGCCACCCGATCGCGCTGATAGGCGATCCCCGCTGCCAGCACTCCTTCGCAGATACCGATCGTCGCCGAGGTGATCCCCAGCGGGAACATCGTCGACCACGGCATCTTGTACAGCGTCTCGGTGACGCCGTACTCCTTCGCCGCGGTGCCGTCGATGACGTCACCGGAGCGCATCACGCGATGTGCCGGGATGAAGGCGTCCTCGACGATGATGTCCTTGCTGCCGGTTCCCCGGAGCCCCACCACATCCCAGGAGTCCTCGACGATCTGGTAGTCCGACCGCGGCAGGATGACATGCAGTCCGACCGGCGGCATCAGCGGTTTGCCGTCCGAGTCACCGGTGAAGGCGCCGAGGAAGATCCAGTCGCAATGGTCGGTGCCGGAGGAGAACTGCCACCGCCCCGTCATCCGGTAACCGCCCTCGACGGGTGTCGCGACACCACCGGGCATGTAGGGCGACGCCTGCCAGGTGTCCGAATCGCCGCCGAGCACTTCGTCCTGGACCCGGGGGTCGGCGAAGGCCAGCTGCCACGGGTGGACGCCGACGATCCCGCCGATCCAGCCGGCCGATCCGTAGATTCCCGCCGTCCCCATCACGGTTTCGGCGAACTCCCTCGGGTGCGCCTCATACCCGTCATAGGTCTTGCGCTGGAGCAGTCGGATGATGCCGGACTGCTTGAGTCCCTTCGCGACATCGTCGGACAGGCGTCCGAGCTTCTCGGACGCCTCCGCACCCGCGCGCAGTTCGTCGGCCATGTCCATGACCTTGTCGAGCACTTCGTGGCTCATAGGTGTTCTCCTCAGAAGTGAGCGCCGGCGGCACTCGGTGTTGTCGATGGGGGTCAGGACACGGATTGGCCGGCGGCCTCGCGGTTCGGTGTCGAGGCCGGGTTCTGCGCCAGAGCGCTTCGGCCGGCGGCGAGGTTCTCGTCGACCTCGGCCTGCCAACTCTTCAGGGCGCGTTCGGTGTCGATCTGGTACTCGAACCGGTTGACCATCTCCGGCGCGATGTCCTCGACGTCGACGTAGAACTGCTCGTACCAGCGCCGGAGCTGGTAGACAGGCCCGTCTTCCTCGCACAGCAGGGGATTGTCGATGCGCGACTTGTTCTTCCAGATCTGCACGTCCTGTTCGAAGCCGATGGCGACTCCCTTGGCCACGGCCTGTGCGATCTGGTTCGCCTGCTCGTCGGCCATCCCCGCGGGCTTCTCGACGAGCACGCCGTACTGCAGCCGGAACGATGTCGGCGAGATCGGATAGTGGCAGTTGACCAGGTAGATGTTCGGGTCGCCGTCGTGATCACGGCCGCCGCTCCAGAGCTTGTCGATCATGTACGAGGGTCCGAAATACGATGCGTCGGACTGGCTCTCGGTGCTGTAGTTGGTGCTCTGGCTCACCCCGGCCGCATCCGCGCGGGGTCGCGACCGCATGACCTGACTGGCGATGTGCCCCTCGAAGACGTTCTTGAAGTAGGTCGGCATGCCGTAGTGCACGTAGAAGAAGTGCGCCATGTCGACGACGTTGTCGACGATCTCGCGGCAGTGCGATCCGGTCACGTCGATCGAGTTCCACACCCAGTCGGTCCAGCCCTCGTCGCCGTAGGTCGGGATCTCCGGGATGGCGAGCTCGGGGGGCGGAACCGATCCCTGCGGGTCGTGCCAGACGAACAGCTGGCCACTCACCACCGTGGACGTCCAGGCCCGTGTTCGCGCAATGGGCGGAACCCTTTTCGCGTACGGGATACCCGCGCACTTGCCGTCGCCGCGCCAACGCCAGTCGTGGAAGGGGCAGGCGATCGTGTTGCCCTTGACGGTTCCGAGCGCCAGGTTGCCGCCCATGTGCCGGCAGAAGGCGTCGAGCACGTTCAGCGTGCCGTCCTCGCCGGCGAAGACCACGAGTTCGGTACCGAAAGCGGCCACCTGGTGCGGAGCTCCGTCGGCGAAATCGCGAACCAGTCCGAGGCAGTGCCATCCCCGGGCGTAACGCTGTGGCGGCGCACCGGTGTCGATGTCCCTGACTTCGCCGCTCGGTTCGATGGTCGTACTCACAACGCCTCCTGATCGGATGATCGCGACCGTGCCACTCGTCGCGGTGTCCTCAGCTTGGCAAGCAGGGCGGTCGGTGTGACGTGGGTCTCCCATCGAGTGGGAGGGCTTTTCGGCACCACCGCGAGTTCAGTACTCGATCGTGATCTTCTCGCCCACCGGCTCGGCCTGACAGGCCAGGATGTACCCCTCGGCGATCTCGTCGTCGGACAGGATCTCGTTGTGCGCCAATCGAACCTCGCCCGCGGTGAGACTGCAGACGCATGCGCTGCACGCCCCTTCCCGGCAGGAGAACGGCGCGTCGAGACCTGCTTCCAGCAGCGCGTCGAGTAGCTTCTTCCGGCCCCTCCAGGGCACCACGTGCGACTCGCCGTCGAGGTGGACCTCGACCGAACAACCCGGATCGTCGTCGTCCTCGGGCGCCTCCTCCCCGACGGGGCCGACGGCGTCGAAGGGGTTGCCCTGCAACGAGACGAACCGCTCCGCATGAACCCGACCACGCTCGACACCCAGGGCCTCACACACAGAGGCGACGAGGTCCATCAGCGGCGGCGGTCCACACACGTAGACCTGCCGGTCGAGGTATGGCTGCAGCAGAGCGGACAGGCCCGCACCGGTCGGCCGCCCCTGGACGGAGTCGAGCAGGTGGACGACGCTGAACCGGGTGCCGTGGCGATCTGCCAGTTCACGCAGCTCCTCGGCGAAGACCACCGACCGCTCGTCGCGGTTGGCGTAGATCAGCGCGACGTCTCCGGAACCCGCGACGAGGATCGACTTCGCGATCGAGATCACCGGGGTGATGCCGCTCCCTCCGGCGATGAGCACGACGGACTCGTCGAGCGACTTGGGGCCGAACGTACCCGCCGGCGGGAGAACCTCGAGTTCATCCCCCGACGCGATCGTGTCGCAGACCCAGTTGGAGCCGTGACCGCCGTCCACGCGTTTGACCGTGACCTTGAGGGTCGTGTCCACGTGCGGCGAACTCGCGAGCGAATAGCATCGCGCTCCCCCTCGCCCCTGGTCGGGCACCCGGATGGTCAAGAACTGGCCCGCGGAGTAGCCGAACGCCGCGGTGTCCTCGGGTGCGGGTTCGACCAGCAACGACCTGGTGTCGTGCGTCTCGTCGACGACACCGACGACCCTGACCATCCGGCCGGGCCGATCGTTCCGACCGTCAATCCTGTCCCAGATCATGGTGCCCACCCATCCGATGTGTCATGTACCGTTTCGACGTCCGATCGAGTGACCCAGGCCACTCGAAGCGCCGAACAGACGGGAATCATACGAATCGGCGCCCCCGATTCCGGCGGTCGTTCCGCTGGACGGGAAGCCCGTCGGCGGAGGCCGTCCGCCGGGGCGAAGATGGGCAACCGGACCCAGCACCCCGTGGTGAGAGCCACAACATGCGGGGTACTGTGACGGGCATCACGGAGGAGGAGCGGTGAGGACGACACAGACGAGCGACGGACCCATCTCGGTCGTGGATCGGATCTCGGCGGTACTCGAGGCGTTCAACGGATCGGCCCCGATGACACTGGCGCAGGTCACTGCGCGCACCAAACTACCCCGATCCTCCGTGCATCGGCTGCTCGAGCAGCTCGCCAGTGCCGGCTGGCTGGCCCGGTCACCGGAACAGACCTACGAGCTCGGGGTGAAGGCCTACGAGATGGGCCAGGCCGCGCTCAACCAGAATCGTCTGCTCCGAGCCGCACGGCCGGTGATGCACGCATTCGCCCAGCGGACGGGTTACACGATCCAGTTGGGCGTCGTCGACGGCGGTGACACCGTCTACCTCGCGAAGGTGAACGGGCGGCTCAGCGGCCCGACACCCACCGCGGTGGGCCAGCGGGTTCCCGCCCATCTGACCGCCCTCGGCAAGGTCATCATCGCGTACGCGGAGGTGGCCCCGCGGCAATCTCCTCGGGGTCTGCACAAGCTCGACGACGGCACGCTCGTCAAGCAGACCGCCCTGTCGATCACGAGCCCCGCCCAGTTCGACGCCGAGCTGGCCCAGATCCGGGACCGCGGTGCAGCTTTCGACCGCGGTGAGGCCTTCCCCGGCGTCGCCTGCGTGGGCGTCTCGATCGGACCGCACGATCACATCTACGGCAATCTCGCCGGCCTCTCGGTCTGCGCTCCGGTGGGCGCGGTCGATCTCCGAAAGCTCATGGGGCCGGCCCGTATCGTGGCCGGCGAGATCTGGGAACGTTGCGTCGCAGCAGATCTCACCGACCACTGAGGACCCTCTACGTGGTGGTACCCGGGGCGCCGGCCAGATGGGCCGCCATGTCGGCGACGGCACGGTAGGCGAACACCATCCCCGATCCGAGTGGCGTACCGGGCCCCGGATATACCTCACCCGAGACCGAGGCCGAGGAGTTCCCCGCCGCGTACAGACCACGGATCACGCTGCCGTCTGCTCGACACACCGCGCCCTCGGTGGAGATGACCGCACCACCTTTCGTGCCGAGGTCACCCAGCACCAGGCGGACCGCGTGGAATCGCGAACCGTCGAGGGACGGCAGGCACTGTGCGGCGTCCTGCGCTCCGACGAAGAACCGGCCGTAGGGATCTTCTCCGCGCGCGAAATCCTCGTCCCGGCCCGCTGCGGCGAAACCGTTGTACCGATCGATTGTCGCCGTGAGCTTCTCGACGTCGAGGCCGGTGGCCGCCGCGAGCTCTCCCACGGTCGAGGCGGTGTGCCACAGGCCCGCCGCGGTCATCGCGGCGCGCTCCGGCGCGGGCACACAGATCGCCGGGAGTTCGTCGCCGAACCGGTTGTCGAAGACGAACCAGAACACCTCGCCGGCCCCGTCGCGCATCCGCTGCAACATCGCCCGGCCCATCTGGTCGTAGGGCAACATCTCATTGGCGAACCGCTGCCCCGCCGAATCGACGATGATCCCCGCCCGGACCCCGAGGGTGAACGCGGCGCGGCCATTCGGGAACAGGGTGGCGGGACACCACCAGGACTGGTCGAGCAGGTCCACCTGCGCCCCCACCTCCGAGAGCATCCGCAACGCGTCACCGCTGCCGGTGTCCGGATGCGACGCCGACCAGTCCGCGGTCGGCATCTGCTGGTGAACGCGCCGCAGTTCGGCGTTGCGCTCGTAACCACCTGCGGCAACGATGATCCCGGCCCGGGCCCGGATCGTCCGTCTGTGTGCGCCGGCGCTGACCTCGAGCCCGATGACGTCCCCCGCGTCGTCGACGATCAGACGCTCCGCCGCCGTGCCGAGATGCAGGTCGGCACGGCCCGACTCGTCGAGCGCCAGCACCATCCGGGCTATCCAGGCCTGACCACCGTCGAGTTCCGAGCGGTCGACCTCCATGCCGAACTGATCGGCGGGGACCGGCGGTCGGATGTCCCGCAGGCGGTTGCCCAGCTCGCCGGCCGAGATGGAGGCGGCGAAGATGCTCCGGCCGAAGTCCTTGCGACCGGGGGCAGCGTAGTAATCCGGGAAAGGGCGGTGCTCCAGGGGGATCCCGGCCTCGTCCTCCAGGAACCGCGCCACCTCCGGGCCGGTCTCCAGGAACGTCCGCTGCAGAGCCTCGGAGGTGCGGTCGCCCACAAGTGACCGGAAGTAGGTCAACCCGTTCTCGACGGAGTCGTCGACACCCTGCCGTTCCAGCACATGGTTGCCCGGAAGCCACACGCTCCCACCGGAATATGCCGACGTCCCGCCGAAGTACGAGCTCTTCTCCACCACGCACACCGACAGCCCGCGCTTCACCGCGGCAAGCGCACCGGCGAGCGCGGCGCCACCCGAGCCGATCACGACGACGTCGTAACTGCTGTCCCACTGCTGATCATCCACGGCCATCAGGCGCCACACCCCTGCTCGGAATCATCGCCGATCGCGCATCGATCGGCGCCACACGACGAGACGCTAGTCGCGGCGGCCGCAACCCACGTGGGGGTCTCCCGCTCAGAGGGAACCGTTCCGGGAGACCAGCTCCAGGCGGTGGCCGTCGGGGTCGGCGAGGACCCCGATCGCCATCCCGTAGGAGGCGTGCTCGACCACCGGGGACACTTCGGTCCCGCCGCAGTCGACCCCGCGTCGCAGGGTGGCCGCCGCGTCGGCGACGTTCAGGACCAGCTTGTCGAACATGTTCCCGTGATCGGGATTCTCCTCCCCCGCGGCACCTTTCGGGCGGATCAGCTCGATCCCCGCCGTGCCGGCGCGCAAGATGACCGCATCGAATGCCGGAGTGGCGAATTCACGCTCGACGACGAATCCCAACCCGCGAGCGTAGAAATCGGTCGATCCGCGCAGGTCGGACACCCGAACCGCGGCGAGCGACAAGACGACCCCCGTCTCGTTCGGGGCCGCTGGTCCCGCGTTCATCGGGTTTGGGACCCGCCGTTGAAATCGAGCGTCTGGCCGGTCATCCCGCCGGCCTCGTGCGAGGCGAGGTACGCGCAGAAGGCACCGACCTCGATGGGATCCCCCAGCCTCCCGATCGGGATCTGGGTGAGGATTCGTTCGATCATCTCCGGAGGCATCTTGTCCTCGAGATTCTTCTGATGGCCCAGTGCCACGATGTTCGCGGTGACCCCGTACTGGCCGGTCTCGGCTGCCAGGTGCCGGATGAATCCCTCGATCCCGCTCTTGCCCGTGGCGTACATCGTCTGGTTGATGTTCTGGCCGGTGCGTGCCGAGCCGGAGGAGATCTGCACGATGCGTCCCCAACCGTTGTCGCACATCCCGTCCAGGACGACTTTGATGCAGTTCATGGCGCCGAAGATGTTGAGGTCGATCGGCGCGCGCCACTCCTCCGGGGCGAGGTCACGGAAGGGCTTGATGACCCGCCCCTCGGCCACACCGGCGTTGTTCACGAGGATGTCGACGTGCCCGCCGAGTTCGGCCTCGGCCACCCGCACGGCCTCCGCGGTCGCGTCGAAGTCGGTGACGTCGAAGGCGGCGGCGATCCCGCGATTGCCCTCCTCGGCGATGGCCGCGGCGACCTTCTCGGCCCGGTCGGCGTGCAGGTCGTTCACGATCACCGAAGCGCCCTGGCGTGCCAGCACTTTCGCGATCCCCTCACCGACGCTCTGTCCGGCACCACTGACCAATGCGATATGTCCGGTCAAATTGAACAAGGAAATCTCCTTCGAAGAATGGAATCGGCCAGAGGGTCTCGCGGCGGTGCGCGGAGACGACGATCGGCTCGTGCAGTCAGTTCACCGCAGTCGCTCCGGCAAGTCAATGATTTTGGATCGCTTTTTGAATCCAATCAGCTACGCTCCCCTGCATGACGTCCGACACAGCTCCCATTGCGCAGCCTTCCGACGACGAAGCAGCGTCGATCATCACGTCGTTCACCGACGGCGTCGCCCGGCTGACCCTGAACAATCCGCGTCGCAAGAACGCCATCACCCTCGACATGGCCGCCGCCATCGAGCAGTTCTGCGACCAGGTCGCCGCCGACGACAGCATCGGCGCCGTCGTCGTCGACGCCGCGGGCACCTACTTCTGCAGCGGTGCCGACACCCGCATCCTCGCAGCCGCCTCCGCCGATCCCGCCTCGCCGGAGTCGGTCGTGCAGTTGTCCGCGGTCTACAAGGCCTTCATGCGCGTGGGTTCGCTCCCCGTGCCGACCGTCGGCGTGGTGGTCGGCGGCGCGGTGGGCGCCGGCCTCAACCTGGCACTCGCCGTCGACCTGCTCATCGCCACCCCGGATGCCAAGCTGGACAGCGGTTTCCTCGCCCGCGGCATCCACCCGGGAGGCGGACACATCACGCTGCTGAACCGGGCGATGGGACGGGCGAACACCATCGCGCTCGCCGCATGCGGTCAGTCACTCACCGGCGAACAGGCCGTCGAACGCGGTCTGGCCTACGCCGCCGCCCCGATCGAGGACATCCCCGCGATCGTGGAGGGACTCACCGCACCCGCCGCACGCGATCCCGAGTTGACCCGCCGCGTCATGTCCAGCGTCCGACTCGAGCTCGGTCCGCCCGCGGTCACCTGGGACTCGGCGGTCGAGATCGAGCGCGGCACCCAGATGTGGTCGATGGCCCGCAAGGGGCAGAATTGGTCGTCGCGCGGACCCGGCCGGTCATGACCGCACTCCACGAGACCCGCGGCTCGTCGGTCGGGGTCGACGACGCCGCCCTGGAGGCTCTGCGGACCGAGGTCCGCGAGTTCCTCCGCGACGAGATCGCCCGCGGCGCATTCGCTCCCGACGTCGACAGCTGGATGACCGGCTTCGACCCCGCGTTCAGTCGACGACTGGGCGAACGCGGATGGCTCGGCATGACGATGCCGACCGAGTACGGCGGCCGGGGACGCACCCCCGTCGAACGATTCGTCATCACCGAGGAACTCCTCGCCCACGGCGCTCCGGTCGCCGCACACTGGATCGCCGACCGGCAGATGGCCCCGGGCATCCTCGCCAACGGCACCGAGGAGCAGAAGCGCCGCTACCTTCCCGGGATCGCCTCGGGTGAGATCTATTTCGCGATCGGGATGTCCGAACCGGATGCCGGTTCGGATCTCGCGAGCGTCCGCACCCGGGCGAGGGACACCGGTGACACCTGGACCATCAGCGGCACCAAGGTCTGGACCACCGGCGCCCACATCTCCCACGCGATGGTCCTGCTCGCACGCACCGACGGCACCCCGGAGGACCGGCAGCAGGGCCTGTCCCAGATCCTCGTCGACCTGTCCCATCCGGACATCGAGGTACGCCCGCTGCGGAGCATCGACGGCCAGGCCCACTTCAACGAGGTGGTCTTCCATGATGCCGTCGTCGACAAGTCGGCGCTGCTCGGCCGCCGGGGCAACGGGTGGCAACAGGTGATGAGCGAGTTGGCCTTCGAACGTTCCGGCCCCGAGCGTTACCTCAGCACACTGCCGCTGTTGCGGGCGTGGGCGGATCATCTCCGCGGGACCGGGGCGACCCCCGAGCAGCGCCGGACCCTCGGCACCCTCACCGCGCAGGCCTGGGCGCTACGACAGATGTCCCTACGCGTGGCGGCCGAACTGTCCGCCGGCGACAAACCGGATGTGCTGGCCGCCATGGTCAAAGACCTGGGCTCGACGTTCGAGGGCGAACTCGTCGACGCTGTACGCAGCGCGTCGGGCGTCGTCGCACGCCGGAGCGGAGGCACCCCGCTGGAGCGCCTCCTCGGCCAAAGTGTCTTGCACACACCTGCTTTCACCCTCCGGGGCGGAACCAACGAGATCTTGCGCGGCATCGTGGCGCGGGGAATGGGGATTCGATGAGCGACCTGGCCGCCGAACTCGTCGCGGCGACGACCTCGATTCTGGACCGGGTTCCCGTGGGCGCCGAGACACCGCCGACGAGCATCGACACGGAACTGTGGACAGCTCTCGCGGACTCAGGTTTCACCGATCTCGATGTTCCCGATGACGCCGACGGGCAGGGGGCCGATCTCGAGGACGCGCTCGCCGTGCTGTCCACGGTGACCGCGGCCGGGGCGATCACCCCGTACGTCGAGCATGCGCTCCTGGCCTCATGGCTCGCCGGCGCAGTAGGCCATCCGCTGGAGGGGATCACCGCGACGATCGCGGTCGCCGATGCCGTGGACTCGCGGCTCGATCGCACTGCCGACGGCGCGAATCGCCTGATACTCAACGGGATCGTCAGCGACGTCGTCCACGCGACGTCCGCCGACTCGGTGGTCGTACTCGTACCCGGCTCCGACGGACCGCTGGTGGCGATCGTCGACCTCCGTGGCCCCGGGGTGAACGTCGCAGACGGCACGGACCTGCTCGGGGTGTCGTTCGGCGACATCCGATTCGACAAGGCGGTGGCCGACTTCGACGCCGATTCCCCGTTCGAGGCCGCCGATGTCCGGTTGCGAGGCGCGCTGGCGTATTCGACGGCACTGGCCGCAGCCGCACGCACCGTCCACGACCTGACCGTGCAGTACGCCTCGGAACGCATCCAGTTCGGCCGACCGCTCGCCAAGTTCCAGGCCATCCAACAGCGACTCGCGGTGATGGCCGCCCGAACCACCATGATGGAGACCGCGACACGAGTCGCCGCCGAGGCCACCTCGCGCGATCCGGGCGGCGCCCGGGCCGCGGTGGCCGCGGCGAAGGTGGTGACGTCGGCATACGCCGACGAGGTGGCCGCGGCCGGACACCAGATCCACGGTGCGATCGGCTTCACCGCAGAGCACCGCCTCGGCCGGTCGACGACGGCGCTCTGGACATGGCGCGACCGACACGGGACCGAAGCCGAATGGGCCGATGTGCTCGCCGAGCAGGTGCTCGACGGCGGCGCCGACCCGTGGGACATCATCACCGGGACCGAAGCGCCGGAAGCCTCGCCGGAGAGTGCCCGATGAGCACGGATCTCGTGGGTGACGAGAAGACCGGGGTCGATCCCCGGGCAGCGTGGCGTGCCGCCGAGTCGGCCATCGACCACGGAATCCTCAGCGGCCTGCGGGTTCTCGATCTGAGCCGGGTCCTGGCCGGGCCCTACACGGCGCAGATCCTGGCCGATCACGGTGCCGAGGTGATCAAGGTCGAGGCGCCCGCGGGTGACGAGACCCGAGGGTGGGGACCTCCGTTCGAGGACGAGGGCGCCACGAGCGCCTACTACCAGAGCCTCAACCACAGCAAGGAGAACATCTGCCTCGACCTCCGCACCGACGCGGGACGGGAGGTCCTCGCCGATCTCCTGGCCGGTGCCGACATCGTGATCGAGAACTTCAAGGCCGGCACGATGGCGCGGTGGGGTTTCGACTACGACACCGTTCTCGCCGAGCGACACCCGCGGATGATCTATTGCCGTATCACCGGTTTCGGCGTCGACGGACCGATGGGCGGGCTACCCGGATACGACGCGGTCCTCCAGTCGTTCGGCGGTCTGATGAGCGTGAACGGTTACCCCGATGGGAATCCGCTGCGCGTGGGCATCCCCATCGTGGACATCGTCGCCGCCAACATGGCGGTGAGCGGCATACTCTTGGCGCTGTACGAGCGGGATCGGAGCGGCCGCGGGCAACTGGTGGACATGACACTGCTCGATTCGGTGATCTCCATCCTGCATCCGCATGCCGCGAACTGGGTCTCCGGCGGTGCGGTACCGCAGCGCACCGGCGACTTCCACCCGACCGTGGTGCCCTACCAGGTCTTCTCCGCTCGAGACGGCGACTTCTTCGTCAGCGCGGCCAACGACCGTCAGTTCCGTTCGCTCGTCGAGGTTCTCGGGGTGCCCGGACTCGCCGACGACCCGCGGTTCGTGCACAACGGCGAGCGGTCGCAGCATCGCGTCGAGTTGGCCGCCCTCCTGGGCGAACGTATCGCGCAGTGGGACCGCGACGATCTCGCGGAACGGCTCGAGCGCGCGGGAGTCCCGGCGAGCCCGGTCAACAACGTCGCGGAGGCTCTGACCTCCCCGCAGGTCCGGCATCGCGGGTTGTTCCTCGACACCGACGAGTATCGCGGCGTCGGTGTCCCGATCTCGTTGAGCAGGTCGACTCACCGCTCGCCCCGCCCGGCGGTACGTCGCGGCGAGCACACCGAGGAAGTCCTCGCCGCCCTGGGCTACGACCCGAGCCGGTTGGCCGAGCTCCGGTCGTCGGGCGTGTTCGGCGACGGGTAGGAAGGACACCATGGGACGCAACACGACCGCGCCATCCGAACCCGCACAGTCGCGGTCGGTCAGACGTGTCGTCGCCGAGATCGAGCGCATGATGGCGACCGGTGAGCTACTTCCGGGACAGCCGATCCGACAGGAGTGGATGGCCGAGCGTCTGGGTGTCAGCCGACTCCCCATCCGGGAGGCCCTGCGCGAGTTGACCGCTCAGGGGTTGGTGGCCCACCGGCAGAATGTCGGGTACACCGTCGTGCGGTTGGACCAGGACGAGTTCGACCAGATATACCTCATGCGTTCGGCTCTGGAGCGCGAGGTCCTCGGTCGGCTCCCCCGGTTCGACGCCGCGGCACTCGACGAGATGCACGTCATCGCCACGCGGATCACCGAGGCCGCAGACCGCGGTGACATCGTCACGATGCGCACCGAGAACCAGATCTTCCACTTCGCGATGTTCGAGCGCTCCGGGCTTCACCTGGTGGTCGCCGAACTGCGCCGGCTCTGGAAACTCGCCATGCCCTATCACGCTGCGTACCTGTACGACCCGGCCGGACGACAACGTGTGTGCGGGGAACACAAAGAGATGATCGACGCCCTGGCCGAGGGTGACAACGCCCGCCTCATCGAGCTGATGGACGAGCACCGGCGCGGCGGCGAGGCCAACACCGGGATGATCCTGGGTGGTGGCCGGCCGTGACATCACCGTGGGATCCCGACCTGGCGGCCATCGTCGACCGGATGGCCGCTGCCGGCGCCAAGTCGGTTCGCCAACAAGGCGTGGCCGGCATCCGGAAAAGTCTGGAATCGATCGTGCGCCCACCCGGCCCGGACATGTTCTCGGTCACCGACGCGGTCGCCGAGGGCCACGGCGCCCCGGTCCCGGTCCGGATCTATCGTCCGCATGCCGCTCCGAAGACCGGTGCGGCAGCGCTGGTCTGGTATCACGGCGGCGGGATGATCATGGGGTCGCTGAACTCCTTCGACCGCCTGGCCCGCGACCTGGCCGAGGCCACCGGCGCCGTCATCGTCAACGTCGACTATCGGCTCGCGCCCGAACACACCTATCCCGCAGGAAACGACGACGCGTACGCGGCGCTCGTGTGGACCCACCGGGTCGCGGCCGACCTCGGCGTCGACCCGTCGATGATCGGCGTCGGGGGCGACAGTGCGGGAGGCGGACTCGCCGCCGCAACTGCGCTGCGCAGCCGAAACGAGCAGGGACCGGCCATCGCCCAGCAGGTTCTGTTCTATCCCGGTGTGGAGCGGCGTCGTGATCGGCCGTCGATGCGCGAATTCGGTGACAGCCCGTTCCTCACCGCCGAGGACATCGACTGGATGAAGGATCTCTACCTCGGCAGCGATTCCTCACTCGACGACGAGTACGGGACACCTGCGCTCGCCGCCGACCTCTCCGGACTCCCGCCTGCGATCATCGCGGTCGGACACGGTGATCCGCTGCGCGATGGCATCGAGGAATTCGGAGAGCGTCTCCGCGAGGCCGGTGTGCCCACCGCCCAGTTGCGCTATCCCGGTGTGGGACACGGGTTCGCGATGCAGGCGCCGTCGGTGGCGCGGGGTCGTGCGGCGCTCGCCGAGGTCGGCGCCCTGGTCGCCGCGCGCTTCCGCCATCCCGTGCCCGCGGCGAAGCACTGATCCCCACGCTCAGGCGCGGGCGGGCGCCAGCAGCTTCTTGATCGGGACGCTCTCGTCCGCGAACAGCTCCGGGGGTGGACGGTGACCGCGATTCAGTGCGGTCCGCAACGTCATGAAATCGGCCGGCGAGTTGAGGCACTCCGCGGCGACCAGCCGGCCGCCGGAGAAGTACAACGACACCTGACGGTCGGGCCGCTTCGGGTCGGTGCGGTGCACCACTTCGCTGTGGCCGCCGGACAATCCGACGATCTGGAGCTTCTGCGCCCCCTGGTCGGACCAGAACCACGGCGTGGGTCGGGTCGCCGGTTCGGCACCGAGAAGGATCGCCGCCGCCGTATTCGCCTGCTCGGTGGCATTGTCGACGGATTCCAGCCGGTAGCGCCGCCCACTCGCGGACACGTGAATCGTGCAGTCCCCGATCGCGAGTGTCCACCCGTCGGAGGCCAGACAGTTGTCGTCGACGACGATCCCACCGTCGCACTCCAGTCCGAGCATCTCCCCGAGTTCGGTCCGTGGTTCGGCACCTATCCCGACGATCACCGTCGCCGCGGGAACGACCACGCCGTCATCGAGGCGCACGCCCCGGATGCGGTCCGGGCCGCCGTCGTCGGTATCCGTGCCGGACCGGACGATCTCGACGGGCCGCCGGCCCAGCAGGACGACGGTTCCCATCGACTCGTGCGCGTTGAGAAGCGCTGCCGCGGTGTGGGTCCCGACCGCACGGGCCAGCAGACGATCGGCCGTCTCGATGACCGTCACGTCGCTACCGGCGGCACGGAGACCCGCGGCGACCTCGAGACCGATGAAGCCGCCGCCGATGACCACCGCCGGACCGGCTGTGGCCCGCTCTCGGAGCAGATCGGCGTCGTCGAGGTCGCGGAGGACGAGGACGTCGGGATGGTCGGCACCCGGCAGTGCGAGGCGACGGGCCCGAGCGCCGGTGGCGAGGACAAGTCGATCGAACCGCTCACTGCGGTCGCCGTTCTCGTCGGACAGCGCGAGCACCACACCGTCACCGGTGCGGCGCACTCCCGTCACGCGGGTGCGCCGGTACAGATCGATGCGCTGATCGTCGAAGTACGACTCCGCCCGCAACGACAGCGTCGAGGGATCGATCGCGCCCTTGAGCAACCCCTTCGAAAGCGGCGGCCGATGGTAGGGCACGTGCGGTTCGTCGGTGAACAACGCGATCCGGCCGGCGAAACCGTCCGTGCGCAGCCGGTCCGCGAGATGAACTGCGGCGTGCGACGCACCGACGACCGCGACGCTGTGTGGCGTCACCTCAGACCTGTTCATCGGGGATGGTGACGTGGAGGTCGGTGTCGGCCAGGGTGAGCTGGCACGACAGACGCGAGGTGTCCTCGCGATCCGACGACGTGCAGTCGAGCATGTCGTCCTCGTCCTCGCTGATCTCGGGGAACAGGTGAGCTTCTTCGGGATCGAGGTAGACGTGGCACGTCGCGCAGGACAGGGTGCCGCCGCACTGGCCGACGATCCCGCTGACCCCGTTCTTGACCGCGGTCGCCATCACCGAGTCGCCCGCCGTGCCGTCGATCACCTTCACCGCCCCGTCGGGCTGTGTGTAGAACACCTTGGGCATGCGGACCTCCTACCAGCTGACCGGGAGGTCGACGATCGGCTGGGTCAGGTTGTCGTTGTTGATGACCGGGTCGCCGGCGAGCTGCAGGCCGGGAAGGCGGCGGAACAGCTCGGCGATGGCGACCTGCATCTCCATCCGGGCCAGCGGAGCACCCAGGCAGTGATGCATGCCGTAACTCAGTGTCAGGTGGGGGTTGGACTGCCGGCGGATGTCGAACGCGTCGACGTGGTCGATCGCCGCCCCGTCGTGGTTGGCCGACGCCGGGTCGCCCATGATCGCCTCACCCTTGCGGACGAGCTGGCCGTCGAGTTCGACGTCCTCGGTGGCCACGAAGGGCACCAGCCCGCTGGGGCCGCCGACCTTGCCGTTCAGCTCGAAGCGCCCATGACGCAGGATCTCCTCGACCGCGGTGGGCGTCACCCCGTCGATGTCCTCGAGCAGCACTCGGAGCTGGTCGGTGTTGTGCAGGAGCGACAGGACCCCGGCGCAGATGAAGTTGGCCGTGTTGTCGAAGCCGCCGATGATGAGAACCAGTGCCACGGACAGGATCTCACCGTCGGTGAGGGTGTCGTCCTTGTCCTGCGCGTTGGTGAGGTCGCTGAGCAGGTCCTCCCGCGGATTCTTCCGGCGCTCCTCGATGAGGGCGAACATGTACATGACCAGTTCGGTCATGTTGGCGGTGGCTTCCTCCTCGGGCATGTTCGCGACCGCGAGCGTCGCCGAGCTCCACTTCTGGAACTTGGGTCGATCCTCCGGCGGCACGCCGATGAGGTTGGCCAGCATCTGGATCGGCAGCGCCACCGCGTAGTCGTCGACCAGGTTGGTCGGCGCACCCTTGGCGAGCATGTCGTCGATCAGCTTGTTGGCGAACTCGACCGCCGAATCCCGCATCGCCTTGACCCGTTTCGGCGAGATCGACTTCTGCACGAGCTTGCGCAGCTTGGTGTGCTGCGGCGGGTCCTCGAATTGCAGTGTGGTCTTGAGGAAGTCGGGGAACTCCACGAAGTAGGGCACCACCCGCTCACCGGTACGGAAGGGCTCGCGGACGAATCGGGGGTCGCCGAGCATCTCGCGTGCCACGGCATTGCGGTGGATGATCCAGGCCTCGCCGCCGTAGGGCATGGTGATCTTGGTCATCGGCCGGTCTTCGGCGATCGCCTTGTAGCGCAGGGCCGCCTCGGACGGGGACACCGGCGAGAACGGATAGACCGTGTAGGCCTCGTCCAGCTCGGCTGCGCCGGCGGTGGTTTCGGTACTCATGTCAGGACTCCAGGGCTGTGGGAACGTTCGGTGGCGGTCAGACCGGCATCTGCGCCGGGGCGACGACCTGCGGGATCGCCTCGGGCGTGATCGACATGATCTGGTCCCACTGTTCGGCGACGGTCTCGACGGTGAGGGCGGGGTCGTGGATGCCCGTGGTGTTGACCAGTGCGAGCCGGTTGACGATCCCGCCCGCGACGTTGAAGACCTCGCCGGTGACCTCACAGGACGGGTGGACGAGGAACGCCGCGACGGGAGCGACGTGCTCCGGCAGGAGCTGAGTCCGCATGTACTCCATGATCTCCGGCGACAAGGTGTCCGCGGCGGCCTCGGCCATACGGGTGCCTGCGCCCGGTGCGATCGCGTTGACCTTCACGCCGGCTTCGAGGCCCTCGAGCGCGAGATTTCGGGTCAGGCCGAACAGTGCGCCCTTCGAACCGCCGTAGTGGGCCATTCCCGGGTTGCCGAGCATCGCCTGCGAGATCGTGTTGACCACGCGGGGCGCCGGCGAGTCGAGCAGATGGGGCCACGCGGCACGGAGCAGACGCATCGGTCCGAGGAAGTGCACGTCGAGGTGGCGCTGGTACTCGGCGTCGGGCACCTCGCGGAAGGGTGCCGCCCGCACGATGCCCGCGTTGTTGATGACCGCGTCGATCCGTCCGAAGTTCGAGATCGCCGCGTCCACCAGCGCCTGCGCGCCCTCGTCGGTGGTGATGTCGGAGGCGACCGCCACCGCCTTCCCACCGGCGGCGGTGATCTCCGCGGCGACGTCGGCGGCCGGGTCACCCGCCTCGACGCCGGAGCCGTCGGTGGTCGAGCCCAGGTCGCCGACCACGACCGAGGCGCCGCGCGAGCCCAGGAGAAGGGCGTGTGCACGGCCGATGCCGCGGCCGGCGCCGGTCACGATCACGACGCGATCGGTGAAGTCGAGTTGTGCTGTCATGTTGTCGTCCTCGAATCGGTTCGAAACAGGTGGGTGGTCGGAGCTCAGGGGCGCGTCTGGCCGCCGTGGTTCTTGACGTCGGCGACCCAGATCGCGCCGAGCGCTTCACGTGCGGACTTCTCGAAGTCGAAGACCTCGTAGCCGACCGTCATGTAGAGGGTGCTGCGATCGGATCCACCGAGCAGGCAGGCCGAGGCGATCCCGCCTTCGAGCGGCATCGGCACCGCGTCCGTCAGGCCGTCCTCGGTGAAGCGTGCGACGTATCCGCCGCCGGGCATCGCCGCCCAGACGCCGCCCTCCTCGTCCAGGCCGATGCCGTCGGGCATGAACGGGCAGGTGGCGAAATCCCTTGCGTTCGACAGTGATCCGTCGGCGGCACGATCGATCACGGTGATCTTCTGCGCCATGACCTCGGCGACGTAGACCTTGGAACCGTCCGCACTGATACCGATTCCGTTGCCGCAGTTCAGCTCCGGGATACCGGCCGGCACGTGCGCGGTACCGTCGGGCTCGACGACGATCAGCGGCGAGGTGATCGGGGTCTCGCCCTGGAAGATGTCGAAACCCAGCTGGGTGATGTAGGCACGACCGTCGGCGTCGACGACCATGTCGTTGACGGCCTTGATCGCGAACCCGCTGACATCGGCGTACACGGTGAGATCGTCGATCCCGTTGCCGCCGTGGACGAGCACCTTCTGCTCGTGCATCGAGTTCACGATCAACCGACCGTCGGGCAGCCAACCGAAACCGCCCAGGGTGATCGGGACATCGGTGTCGGCCGCGCGTCCGTTCGCGTCGATGACGACGGTCGCGTTGCCCTCTGCGTCCAGGGTCTTGAGCGTCCCGGTGTACATGTCCGAGAACCAGAGCGCCCCGTCGTGCCAGCGCGGACATTCCGGCCAGGAGAACCCCGACGCGATCTTGCGGGCCTCGAATGTGGGTGCGTCCGCGGCGGCTACGGCAGCTGCGACGGCATCGACTGGAGTGGTCATCGGTGAACCTTCCGGAACGTGAGGTGCTGAGTTACGTTGTGCGACAACGTGGTGGGCGGCCAGCCAGGCTCGTCGTGAGCTGGATCACAGAGCCGCGTACAGAGGTACGTTAAGTGTTCGACGGCGGGGCGGTCGGGACCTTCCCATTCAGTGGACCACCCCGCCCGAACGGTCAGTCGGGGACGGTCTCCGGGTACACCGCGGCGAACCACGCCCGCTGTTCGTCGTCGAAGGTCCCCAGCTCCATCGCACGACGCCCCCACGCCTTGATGAGGTCCAGGAAGGTCGTCACGTCGTAGACGTCCCGCTGCTGGGAGAACTTCCCGCCACCGGCGTAGTCGAGGACGCTGATGTGCGGGGCCGCGAACCGGCTTCCGTCACCGGGATCGCTCATCACGTTGTCGAGGCGTGCGACGATCGTCCCGTTGGTCTCGTCGATGACATGCCAGTGCTCGGGAAAACTCTCGGTGTGCGAGCCGGGGAACTGCGCCAGGCTGGGTTCGGCCCACGCCCAGATGCCTTCCCTGCCCTTCAGCTCCCCGGCCATCTGCTCGTGATAGACGACGTCCTCGGTGAACAATTCGAGGAAGTCCCGCCAGCTCCCCTCCCCCGACCCCGCGCGGTTGATCGTGGTGAACCACCGCTGATACGCCTCTTCGAGTTCCTGCCTGGACCATGTGTTGTTCGCCATGGGCGGCACGTTAGGCGCGGCCACC